>JBILPN010000003.1:0-24120 GCA_044373865.1 Luteolibacter sp.
TCGCCGGCGTCCACCTGGGTGACCTTCAGTTTGTCCGCGTTCGGGTGCTGGACCGCTTCCATGATCTGGGCGACGACGATCTTTTCCGAGGCGATGCCTTTGGAAACGATGCCTTCGACTTCGACGCCGGCGAAGGTGAAGAGGTCGTCGATTTCCTTGATGGATTTGCCGGATAGGTCGAGGTGGGTGGCGAGCCAGTTGAGAGAAATGTTCATGGGAAAGAAAGAGTTTTGAACCGCCAAGACGCCAAGAGCGCCAAGGAAGAGGAGGGTTAGGATTCTTGGAATTGGTTGGCGATGCGGCGGATACCGTTTTTGATTAGAGGAACGTTGAAATTAATGAGGAGTCCGAGCGATTTCCGGGAAAGCTTGAGGTAGGTGGTGAGCTGCGCTTGATGGATGGGTGCGAGCTCGATCACAGCTTTCAACTCGATGATCACCAGATCGTTAACGAGGAGATCAAGACGATAGCCCACATCGATCACGATGCCATCGTAGTGAATTGTCTGCGCTTTCTGCCGCTCCACCGAGAAGCCCCGCTTGGTCAGTTCATGCTCGAGGCATGCTTCATAAGCGCTTTCCAACAAGCCTGGACCGAGCTCCTTATGGATCTTGAAAGCAGCATCCACAATCTGTGAGGCGATGGAATCTATTGCATTCATGTCTTTAAACTTGGCGCTCTTGGCGTCTTGGCGGTCCAAAAAATTCAAGCAAACTGCTTGAGGAACCGGGAGTCGTTTTCGATGAGGAGGCGGATGTCCTTGATGCCCCAGCGGATCATGGCGAGGCGGTCGAGGCCCATGCCGAAGGCGAAGCCGGTGACTTTCTCGGGGTCGAAGGCGTTGTCCTTGCGGGACTTGTTGATGGATTCGAAGACGGCGGGATCAACCATGCCGCAGCCAGCGACTTCGATCCAACGCGGGGCCTGGCCTTTCACGGTTAGTTTCACGTCGATCTCGAAACTAGGCTCGGTGAAGGGGAAGAAGTGCGGGCGGAATCTAACTTCCGTGCTCGGGCCGAAGAGTTCGTGGAGGAAATATTCGAGCGTGCCCTTGAGGTCGGGAAGCGAGACGTCCTCGCCGATGTAGAGGCCTTCGAGCTGGTTGAAAACAGATAGATGCGTCGCGTCGATCTCGTCGCGGCGGTAAGCGGAACCCGGGGCGATGATGCGGATCGGCGGGGTCTGGGTTTCCATGGTGCGGATTTGCACGCTGGAAGTATGGGTCCGGAGGAGTTTTCCGGAGTCGAAATAGAAGGTGTCTTTTTCGTTGCGGGCCGGATGGTCGGCGGGGGTGTTGAGGGCGTCGAAGCAATGGAATTCATCTTCGATTTCCGGGCCGTCGGCGAGGGCGAATCCCATGCGGCGGAGGATGCTGATGGCTTGATCGCGGATCAAGGTGAGTGGGTGCAGCGAGCCGACGTGGACTTGGCGGGCGGGCAAAGTCACGTCGATGCCGGCGAGCGCGGCGCGGTCGGCGATTTCCCGGAGCGCGACCTGCTTTTCCTCGAGCGCGGCGGTGATGGCGCTGCGGGCGCTGTTGAGGAGTTGGCCGACGGCGGCTTTGTCCTCTTTCGGCACGTCCTTGATGCCGGCGGCGACGAGGGTGAGCGTGCCTTTTTTGCCGAGCACGGCCACGCGGGCGTCGTCGAGCGCGCGTTCGTCCGCGGCGGCGGTGATTTGCGCAAGCGCTTCAGTTTGGATGGCTTCGATTTGCTCCTTCATGGGAAAGGCGTCGGGAATAGACACAAACCCGGCATCGGTCAAAGCCAAGCTGCATGCAAGAAGGAAAGCGTGGATGCAGCAACTGCTGGCCTTGGTTCAATTTCCGTACGCTCAATAGTGCTGCTTGTTTGGCAGAAGCGTGTAGTCACGGGCAAGAATGAGCGCTTCCTCCCGGCAGAGTTCCTTGGCTGGAATCATGCGTTCGCTCAGCGGCAAGACCATTTGACGAAAGAACTCACTGTCATCGAAGCCGATCTGAGCGGCGTCCTCGATGCGAAATCCATAATAAATTTTATGAATTCTCGCCCAGTGGATTGCGCCAAGGCACATGGGACACGGTTGCCCGGTGGTGTGAATTTCGCAGCCATCCAGCGAGAAAGTGCCAAGTCGCGTGCAGGCATCACGAATGGCACTTATTTCACCGTGAGCGGTGGGATCATGGGTTCCGACGACCTGGTTCCAGCCCTCACCGACGATCTCGCCGTCTTTGACAATCACGGCACCAAATGGGCCGCCAGCTCCTTGGTTCATTCCTTGGCGCGCGAGCTCGATGGCGCGGCGCATGAAGATTTCAGGGTGATCCATCCTTGGAAATTGTCATGATTGCGGAGTTTTACGATCAAAAAATCCGCCCTCGGACAAAACGAGTCGCTGGATCAAATCAATTTTTTTCATAAAAGGTCTTTCCCCGCTGCACCTCTGGGAGTAGGATTTCGCGTTTTCCGCAGGATTCGTTCCTGCGGAAGGCGAGCTTGCTCCCCCCTCCCCCCACGTCACATGATTGTTAAAAAAGTAGTTTGCGGATGCCTTGTGTCCGCTTTTTCTCCAGCCATACTGGCTCAGAGCTTACCTCAGGACACGGTAAGATTTTTTGATAACCCGAGTTCCAGTTCCTACACATCTTTGCGATCCGCTCTGACACGGGAATTTGGAAGTCACAGTTCATCAGTGGTTTCTGAAAACACTGGCTCTTATTATCGGGTAGAAGGCAGCGGTCCGGTGGATCTGGATTTCTGGTTTTTGGCGGATACTGGCGGCTTCAAATTCAGTTTTGGTTATTATGTGATGGACGAAGCCTTGGCCGCCATCGACACCAGCACCGATGTCGGTCGCGGGCTTTACGCGGTCAACGCCCTTTCTCCCGGCAGCGCGACCTTGCTTTTCGATGATCGACTGGAAGATCCCATTTCGAATGCTCAGGCGACGGTGAATGGCGGAGACGTTCTTGGCTTTTTCTTGGTCCCAAATGCGACTTTGGATGAATTTCAGAGAAATTCTGCGGTCTTCGAGGTCAACTCGACGGCATGGAACAAGCGCTGGCCACTGTTCAGTGATTCAAACGCAAATCCGGCGGGAAAAGATCAATTATTGAGCTTCAGCGGAGAATCGGTGGTATCCCAAGGCCCGGTGCAGTTTTTTGGTTGGGAGGATTTGACGCGCTCATCCAACTCAGTGACGCCTGCGGAAATGAATTTCCATGATATGGTTTTCACGGTGGAGGGTGCAACGTTGACCCCGCTGGATGCTTATGAACCCGAGCCGGATGGCAATGCTGGCGGACAGGGCGGGCCTGATGTGGTGGTGGTGCCAGAACCGGGAACGGCACTCTTGGGCGCACTCGGAGTGCTGTCATTGCTTCTGAGGCGGCGGCGCTTGGAAGATCAAAAAAAACCCGCTGGACTTTGAGTTCCAGCGGGCTTGAGGGAAGTTCTGTGAAGGCTTTTCTACCAAGCCATGCTCAGTCCGGTGTAAAAACCAGTCCCCGCTCCTTGCACGGTATTTCCGTAGAAATTCGAGAGTTGG
Organism: Luteolibacter sp.; assembly: GCA_044373865.1. Taxonomy (GTDB): domain Bacteria; phylum Verrucomicrobiota; class Verrucomicrobiia; order Verrucomicrobiales; family Akkermansiaceae; genus Luteolibacter. The sequence continues at coordinate 3,526 of JBILPN010000003.1, forward strand.
TAGTCTTCATCCCAAGCATTCTCCAAGCGGGCGTGGAGCTTGAACCGATCGCTCACTTGGTAAGAGCTGTAAATTCTGAAAACCGTGTAGGCTGCGAGTGGATCACCACCCCATGAGTGGTCCGAGAGATGGGTGGCTCCAATGCCAATGAGGGATTTCTCCGTCGGCTCCCAATCGACCGAAGCTGTGCTCGCGTGTTTCGGAGACCCGCTGAGGCCCTCGCGTAGATAGGTCCAGGCAAGACGATAGCCAACCGAGCTTGCTTGAAAGTCCCCACGAAGGCCGATCTCAAGGCCCGAGGTGTTCGATTCGCCGGGCAGATTGACGGGCGGCGTCGGAAAGGACTGAATCCGGTCGGTGATTTCATTTTCAAACCATGCGACCTCCAACGAATGGTGCCTCATGATCTTTTGCTCAATTCCAAAGTCCCAACCGACGGAGGATTCCGCCTGCAAATTGGGATTTCCATTGCCAAAGCTGCTACCGAATAAATCGAGATAAGAGGGCGAACGAAACGATGTCCCTACGCTGCCGCGAAGGGTGCTTCCAGTGCCCCGCAGGATGTAAACACTGCCTGCACGCCAAGTAAGCTCATCGCCGTAGGCATCGTAATCATCCAAACGCAAAGCACTTGTGACGGTGAGATCATCAACGATATCCCATTCAAGCGCCGAATGAAGACCATGCCGATCCCGACTGGTGTCGGTACCAATCGTGTTATTGAATGCACTCTGATGAAAATATGCTCCGGTGAGCAGTCGAAGTCTCTCAGCCAGCGTGACTTCGTGATCGGTCGATAGGCTACCCGCGCGCATGTCAGTCCCGTAATTTCCAAAACTGGAGTCGTTGTCGTAGAACTCCTGCTGGTATCCGGCATGGATGCGGGCGGTCCAGTGGCTGGAAATTTCCCCGATGCCATAAAGGGTCCCAAGCGAGGAATCCACGCGGTTTTCTGAACTTCCGTGGTCGTCGTAAAAACTATCCACAGCGCGGAATGTGGTGCCAAGCGTCCAAACCGGATCCAACTTCGACTCAACGCGGAGCGCGGCGCTTCCCTGATGGAAATTCTCGTCCGGCCCATCGTTTTCCGTTTCCTCGTAGCCCGCAGATAAGTAATACGAGCAATCTCCACTTTGTCCTTCATACGCAGAATGGGTGGAAAACGAATGAAAGGCTCCCGCCTCAACGCGAGTGCTGCCACGTGGCTTTCCAGCACCGCGCGGCGTCTCCATCCAGAGCACTCCACCGATGGATTCTCCTCCGTGAATGGCTCCCTGCGGCCCCCGCAGCAGCTCAATGGTCCCGACATCGTTGACGCGACTGCCCGCTAAAAAATTACCCAATGGGGCAGTCGAGTCACTCAACCGCATGCCATCCATCACCACCTGCGAATAGGCCGTGCCGGCACCACGGATGAAGAGGGTTCCCACTGCCCCCGTCTGCCCACCCGTCGAGGTGGATACCACACCTGGCACGGAATTGAGAGCATTGCGGAGTTCGTAAATCCCCTGATCCTCCATGCCCTTTGGGTCCAGGACGGTCACCGCTGAGGTGACCGAAGTGGCTTCTCTTGGAATCCTCAGGGCGGAAACAATAAGGGCTTCCATTTCCCGCTTTTCATCCTGCGCGGGGGCGGCAGTTGGAAATAGCAGGGCAACTAGCGCGAGGGCGCTCCGATACGTGCCTCTTTGAGGCGATTTTTGATATAGCATTCGTTTGGCTCCATCGTCTGTAGATCGCAGACATTCGGAAATCTCTTCAGGCTGGCGATCTGGCTGACCGTCCCGCTTGCGCAGTCTGGAATCACAGTGGCGATACCGCGCCGGAATCTCACCGGCTTTCCCATCAATTACCTGCCCCGGCGAAGGGCTTCCTGAGGAGAGTCGGTATTTCTCCGACGCACCACGCAATATGGAGACACAGCACAACCGACAAGTTTAATACACGACCGGATCCAAAATTTCACCGAACTGCGGAATCGATGCTTGCGGCTTGACGACAGGCCGCCTGGCGATTTCCTTCCAGCCATGTTTCGCGAGGTCCTAAAGTCCAAATTGCATCGTGCCATGATCACCGGCTCGGATGTCGATTATGAAGGCAGCATCGAAATCCCTAGCGATTTGATGAAGGCCGCAGATCTGTGGCCGGGGGAAAAAGTGCTGGTCGCCTCCATCACCACTGGCAATCGCCTGGAAACTTACGTGCTCACCGGAAAGCCTGGCACGGGACACATCATGATCAATGGTGGTGCTGCTCACTTGATTAAAGCCGGCGAACGCGTGGCCATCATGGCTTTCGCTCTGTCTGAAACTCCCGTGAGCTCCACCAACCTGCTGCTAGACGAGACAAACCAGATCGTCAGGAAAAGCCAGTAGTCCTTTTACCTAGCTGCCTTAACTCAGCTGAAATCGCGTTGACCCATCGCTGAGGCCGTGCCTAAAGTCTGACCGTTATGAAGTGCCTCCTCACCCTCCCTGCTATTTTCACTCTCGGCCTTTCTTCGTGTGACACGATGAGCGGGCCAATCAACGGTGGTGACTTTGATCCACTCCGGGCACCAGGCAGAGGCTCGCGCGCGGGTGCCGCCACCAGCGCCCCCTTCACTGCCGGCCAATTCGTCCGTGCCGCAATCGATAACACGGCTTTCTTCAAAAATAGACCAAATGGCGATGCCGACGCCGATCAAGTTCTACCACGCGGCACCTCGATGAAGGTCATCTCAATCAGCGGCAGCTACGTGAAAACCGAACTCGACAGCGGCGAAGTCGGATTTGTCCCCGCCGTCATGCTGGAGAATCCAACAAACTCAACCGACCTGCCAACAGCGCTCCCCAGCGAATACCAAGTTTACCCCGTGCTCCCCAACGGGGAATCCACCGCCCCGCTCCCAGTCATCGACCCTTCCGGACTCCCTCCCGAGGGCTCAATCCCACAAGTGATTGATCCTGAAGCCCCCACACCGAACTCTTCGCCCTCCGCCACCACTCCTGTGCCCTCGGATTCTTCGCTGCCTCTGCCGCCCAACGGTAAAGAATAGCTGTCGCCTCCGCGCGGCCCTCGCATGAACCACCGAAAATCGCGGAGAGTGCTTGCGCCGCTGGATGGCGGTGATTGAATCCGCTCGTGAATTTCCGCCTCGCCATCCTCGCCGCACTGCTTCTCGGAGCCTGCGCCGGACCTCCTCAGCCCTTGGTGGTCAAGCAGTTCCTCCTTCGTGACCAAGTCGATCGTGCTTCTGATGAACCAATGGTCCGAATGGAAAAAGCACGCCGCCTCCTCGGCGCCGTAAGCATGGAGGAGCGTCGCCTCCGGCTCGGTCAATACTACACACTGCTCTGGAACGACCCAGACGGCGTCGGCAAGGGTGAGGTCGAAGTCACATTCCAATACCAACAGGGCGCAAGCGCCAGTCGCATCAAGCAAATCACTCGGAAATTTCCCGCAACTCAATCCGCCGGCCAAACCGAGTTCTCAATCATCGGTGACGATTATTTCAAGGACGGCAAAGTCTTAGCATGGAAGGCCAGCCTCCGCCGCGGCCAGAAAATCATCGCAACCCAACAATCCTACCTCTGGGAATGATTTTAGGGAAATCCGAGATGGATGATTGACCAGCGCGCTTGATGATTTTACCATGTCGGTCCTTTCGCCGTTCAAACAACGGACTTCCCTTCAGTGACAACGGACAACCCAGTTTTAATCGGAATTTTCGAAGGATTCAGTTGGATCCGCTGTGAAGGGAAAGGCTCGTTCCTGAACAGCTCCAACGTGAAGATTTTTGGGGACGAACGGCTCAGCGCCGGCGAAAAATGCCTCGTGATCGACCTCGGAGCTTGCACCGGAATGGACTCGACCTTCATGGGCACCCTTGCCGGAATCGCAGCACGCCTCTCAGGCAGCAACGGCGTCCTTCAAATCGCAGAACCTGGCTCTCGCAATCGACGCTCACTCGAAGACCTCGGTCTCGATTTTCTGATGGAAATTGATCCGCCCACCGCAACATGGCGCGGCAAAATGGACAGCATCCGGGACGCACTTCGCCCACCACTTCCACCCAGCGCCTCCAGCCAACTCCAACGCGCGGTCCACGTCCTTGATGCTCACAAAATTCTTGCCAATACCAACGACGAAAATGCGGGCAAATTCTCAGATATCGTGACGATGCTTGAAGCTGAAGTCGCTGAGAAACAAAGATCGGCGGATCAGAAGGACCTCCAATAACGGGGCCTCACACAGCATGCATCTCAAACTCTGAACCAAGCGCGATGCAAGACCTCCCCGCCATCCTTTCTCTCACTTTTGGCTCTCTCGCCGTGAGCGTCCTCCTGCTCGCACTCCGCAACCAACGCCGCAGAGTCCATCGAATCCGCCGAAAATTCGACGATCTCGAGGGCGAGGAGCAACGCATGTTTCGCTTCCTCCACGAACTCGGCCTCGCCATCGAACACGAACCCTCACCTTCTGTCCTCTCTCGCATCATCGTTGACGGAATTGAAAAGGTCGTCGCAGCACGTGGCGGTGCCATCTATTTCCTCAATCCGGAAAATGACTTTCTCAACCCTTCCTACATCTCGGAGGATTGTCCTCCTCTCACCGGAATCCCTGTCGAAATCCGCAAAAAAGCCGCACGCGACCCACGCGCTTTAGAAAGCCACGTCAGACTCGCTCGCGTCATGGTGGACGAGGGAATCCTCGGCCACTGCCTCGCTTCCGGCGCTCCGATTCACATCAAGGATGTGAAAAATCACCCTGCATTCCGCGACGCATTCACTCGCTACACTGACGACGTATCAGCACTGCTCGCACCACTCCGATATGCCAACAAGGACCTTGGCGTCCTCGTCGTTGCCCGCCGCCACTCAGACGGCAGCTTCTCTCAGAATGACTTCGCCGTCTTCCGCTCCGCCGCCGAACAATCTTCATTTGCCATCGGCAACGCACGAATCCACCGAGAGGCTAATGAAAAACGCTCGATGGAAAGCGAACTCCAAAACGCACGTGAGGTCCAACGCATCCTTCTCCCTCAGAAAGACCCCGTCATCCCAGGCTTCCGAATCAGCGGAACCAATCTCCCTGCCCGCATCATCAGCGGGGATTATTACGATTACCTCGATCTCGGTTCCCAAAAATTTGGCATCGCCATCGCAGACGTTTCCGGAAAGGGAGTCCCCGCCGGCCTCCTCATGGCAATGTGCCGCAGCGCTCTTCGCTCAGTCGCTCCGGGCGAAATCTCTCCGTCTAAGGTCATGGCTTCCGTCAATCGCCAACTTTTCCCCGACATCCGTGAGGACATGTTCATCAGCATGGCCTACAGCGTCCTCGATATCGTCACTGGCACCATCACGCTCTCACGTGCCGGTCATGACCCGGCACTCCTCTACCGCCGCGAGACCGGACGGGTCGAATTACTCCGCTCCCCCGGCCTCGCTCTCGGAATCGACGGCGGCGCAGTTTTCGAACGCGTCACTCGCGATCAGGAGGTCACCCTGAAATCAGGCGACTGCGTGCTTTTTTACACCGACGGCGTGAAGGAGGCGGTCGATGCCAACGAGGAGGAATTCGGAATGGAACGCATGGCGGAAACATTTAGACTTGCAGCTCCCATTGGAGCCGAGGCGGTCCTCATCCGCATGCAGGAGGACCTCAAACAGTTCACCGGCGAAGGACCGCAAATGGATGACATAACCTTAGTCGCCATCGAAAAACGCTAACTACCCAAAACCTCAATACCGGAAACAACCCACACAACCCATGAAATCCATCGCTCTCATCTATCTTACCTCCCTGACCCTAACAAACGCGGAGGAACCCAAGTGGACTTCACTTTTCAATGGCAAGGACCTCACCGGCTGGACCCCCAAATTCCGCGGCTGCGAGGCTGGCGAAAATTTCAAGAACACCTTTCGCGTCGAAGACGGCGTCATCAAGGTGGATTACTCGAATTACGACTCCTGGGACAACCGCTTCGGACACCTCTTCTTTGAAAAAAAATTCTCTCACTACCGCCTTCGCCTAGAATATCGCTTCACTGGCGAGCAAATCAAAGGCGGTCCAGGATGGGCAATTCGAAACAGCGGGATCATGATTCACAGCGAACCTCCATCGACCATGGAACTCGAGCAAGATTTCCCAACTTCTCTCGAAGTCCAACTCCTCGCTGGAAATGGTAAAGACGAACGCCAAACAGGAAATCTTTGCACTCCTGGAACTCACGTGGTCATGGAGGAAAAACTCCGAACCGAACACTGCATCAACTCCACGTCAAACACATTCCATGGCGAACAATGGGTGACCATCGAAGTGGAAGTCCGTGGCAATGATGCGATCAAACACATCATCAACGGCAAACAGGTCATGTCCTACAGCCAACCCCAACTCGGTGGCGACGCACACGCAGAAGCTCTTGCAAAAGCCGCTGGCACCAAAATGTTGTCGGAAGGATACTTCTGTCTGCAATCAGAAAGCCACCCAGTCGAATTCAGAAAAATCGAAATCTTGGAATTAAAGCCCTAACAACCAACCAAAGGTGATCTTTTCACCTAGCAGTCCAAGACCTCTCTCAATCCATGCAAATCAAATCCGCCGTTTTCAGCATGAGCGCCAAGAATATCAATGCTGCTCCCGACTGGAATCGCAAAGAATTCGCCTTCATTGGACGCTCCAATGTTGGCAAATCATCCATGATCAACATGCTTTCCAACAAGGAAGGTCTCGCCAAGGTCTCCGCAACACCAGGCAAAACCCAACTCCTAAACTTTTTCATCATGAATGAATCATGGAGTCTGGTGGACTTGCCTGGATACGGCTACGCGAAAATCGCCAAAAGCGAAAAAATCAACTTCAACGAATCAGTCGGTGACTACCTCGAACAACGGGAAAATCTCGAACGAGTCTTTGTCCTAATCGACTCTCGCCTCGAACCTCAACGCATTGACCTCGACTTTATCAACTGGCTTGGGGATTGCGGAGTGCCGTTTGCTATGGTCTTCACCAAAGCCGACAAACAATCCACCGCGAAGACGCAAAATACCATTCAAGAATTCCTGAACGCCCTTCCAACTCACCTGCAAGGCGTTTGCCCAGTCATCTCAAGTTCATCAAAAAACCGAACCGGGCGAATCGAAATTTTGAAACTAATTGAGCAATCATTAATTCCATAAAGAATCTTCACCAGCGACTCTGCTTCACATAAATCACATCATACTTTCTTAAATAGAATCTCAGGCTCTCAGCAGATCCTAGGGACTCTTCCATATTTAAGACATACCTTTGGTTCTTTCCACGCTCGTTCCGAACGACAATCACTTGTTTTGGATTAGCAAACTTGGTGAATCCTCCTGCCTCCATCACGGCCTCCAAAACTGTGATCGGACGGTCAAGCGGAATCTTACCCGGACGCAATACCTCACCCGAAACATAGACGCCTGCCGCCGCACTCTCAACCGCTACAATCACGGTTGGATCCTGCAAATGCGGCCTATACATCGAACTAATGCGTGTTTGCAATCCGCTCAAACTCATGCCTGCCGCACCCACATCCCCAACCGTCGGCAGACTCACCCTTCCGTTGGACTGAATCTTCTGCTTCAAATTCAACTCAGGGGCTCCCGAAAATGAAACACTGATTTCATCACCCGCAGCCAATGCCGAATCCGGCGCAGAACGATAAGCGTCAGCAGGTATCACGGAGACCGAACTTGTGTCACCACAACTCACAAGTAAGTGGCCTGAAACAATGATCAAACTCCACCTGAAAAAAACCATCCCGATCACCCGCAAGACCGACATATTTTTGGAACAAAAACTATATTTCATAAAAGCATTTTTTCTATTAATTACAATTTAAACACTAGCTTCCTCAATCACACAATTGAAACAAGACACACATCGAACATAATCGCTGACAACAATCTTTCCGTCAAGAATCGATCTCCGAAATCGACAAATACTGATTCCAATCGTTAGGAAGAACAGAACACTCAACCGAACTGACAATACGACCTTCCCAATCCGGGCAAAAGGAAGTACTGGTTCCATATACCATGACTAACTCTCTCCCTCCAATATCCCGCAATGCGTGACTCACGCCAGGCGGAATCACAACCGCAACATGATCTGGACCAAGGCAACTGTCACCAGAGATACTAAATCGCATCAGACGCCTTGGAAACCCCCTTCTCTCATCCACAAGGATCATCTCACAAATCCCAAGAAGAAAGAACATGACATCCCACTGCTCCTCTGAATAGCGCCTTAAACCGTAGTCGAAAGGGAAAATCTCGAACAACTCTCGGAACCAATCTTCAGGCTCTCGCCCATCTGGAACAAACGGCGGATGCACATGAAAACCCTTCAAACCACCCGCCTGCATACTTGCAGACGACCACTGACAAGGGGTCAAACCTATCCTTCTCAACACACCGCTGTCAGTTCTTGCCAACTCAGCAAAATGACCACGACCTTTCTGTTGAAATACAGTTCGAGGAAATACCTCAACTCCTGGAATCCAGTAACCATCCGACTCAAGAACCTCTCGATTAAAAACCAACTCCGCACCGCCCGCTCCGCTAGTCTTCAATCGATCACCTAAACTCCTATCAACATAATTTCGGGTATTCACGCTCTTCACAGCCGAATCCCGCAATCCTCTCCATCGATCATTATTCATAACTATAAAATTTACAATTTACCCAAATAGTCACCGTATGAAGTCCCAACATACTTTTCAATGATGACTCCAAGCTGAAATCGATTAATAAATCCGGAACGATACGCCAACTCCTCCGGACACGCAACTTTAACCCCACTGCGCGATTGCGTCGACCTCACGAACTCAACCGCATCCGCCAGCGAATCAGGAGTTCCGGTATCGATCCATACAATATCCCGACTTAAAATCTCAACATGCAAACGCTTTTCCTCCAAATAAAGTTTGATAAGATCGATAATTTCGAACTCTCCCCTTACAGAACACTTTAAATTACGAGCCTTCTCACAAACCTTGCCGTCAAAAAAATAGATACCGGGAACTGCATAACTCGAACGCGGGACCTCAGGCTTTTCCTCAAGTGATAAAACGGAACCCGCGGAGTCCACCTCAACAACTCCATAACGACCTGGTTCTCCCGTATAAGCACCAAAAATACAGGCACCATCAAGACGCTCCGAACAACGAATCAAACATTCCTTGAGACCATCACCGACCAATATGTTATCGCCTAACATTAAGCACGATGCCGCCCCCGAAAGAAAATCCCGACCAATTGAAAATGCCGATGCAATACCATCCGGAAACTTCTGAGCTGCGTACGATATCTTAATGCCCCATTGCGACCCATCACCCAACAAATGAACAAACCCGTCTAAATCCTGATTTTTTACAATGATGAGAATGTCCCTGATCCCAATCGCCATCATCAGAGAAACTGGGAAATAAATCATTGGTTTATCATAAACAGGCATCAATTGCTTGCTCACGGAATACGTCATCGGATACAACCTCCGACCAAAACCACCAGCCAGAATAATACCTTTCCTAAAAGATGATTTCTCACCTCTATCCACCAATTCATCCTCTATTGTGTACGCCTCCATAACAGTATCTACAATGCACCCTCTTCCAGTCGATTCAATGTCCATTTGACAGGAGGCATCAAAATTCCCTTATGGCCATCAGGACCCTTTACCTCAATCCGACAACAATGCCACTGGTAATCAAATGCATAGCTCCAACCGCCCTCAAAAGCACCTACATCAAGATAATAAACACCCGCAGCAAGATCAACCCGCTCAATCTCCAGCGATATTGAACCACGACCCTCCAAATTAGGAACAGAGGCACGCGCAACTCGCGTATTCAAATCATAACAAACGAAGCCATCATCCCTACAAATAACGACCGAGAAAATAGGGCTCTCAACAAATTTCACCGCAACGTATGAGAGTTCCACCCTGAGAGACCGACCACACGAAATAATCGAACCTGGAAACAACTCAATCCTTGTTATCATCAGATCCATGGAACCGAATCGATTCACTCGATCAACTGCATCATCCAACCCAGGCACCGATAATCCAGCTGCCTTCGGAGTTCTCCTAACCGACTCTCGACGCATTTCATCCTCAAATGCTGCAGTGACACACTCTGCAGTGTCCAGAGCAACAACTTCACCACGCCTCAACCAAAGAACTCGGTCACACAGACCTTTAATCTGATCCATGCCATGTGAAACGAGTATCATTGCACAACCTCGATCCCTCAACTCGGCAATCCGAACATTGCATTTTGCCTGAAATCCAAGATCGCCAACTGACAAATACTCATCAATCAGCAATACCTCAGGATCCGTGTGAACAACCACGGAAAACGCCAAGCGCATAACCATGCCAGTGCTATAGGTTCGCGCCGCCTCGTCGATGAAATCTTCCATCTCGGCAAAACGAACAATTTCGGACACGCGAGAAATTGCTTCTTTCCTCAACATCCCTGCAACAACCGCAGCAATAATGACGTTCTCACGCCCAGTAAGATCTCCATGGAAGCCACCACCCAGCTCAAGCAATCCACCAATCCTTCCCCTAACCACTACCTCACCTTTTGTTGGCTTACCAATTCCTCCGAGAAGACGAAGAAGTGTTGACTTACCCGCGCCATTAGAACCAATGACGCCTAACATTTCACCTGCGCTAATTCTGAAATTGACGTCATGAAGTGCCCACCGATCAATTCCCTTACGAACCGCTTTCGGCCTCAAAAGTCCGAATTTTTCCGTGTTCGCACCCACGGACTTCTCGCGAAATACTTTTCCTAAACCAACAGCCTGAATTAGCGCGCTCATGAAATCTCTTCAGCAAAACGATGGCTCTGACGAACAAACAAATATCGGCCGAATGTCACCATGATAATAGCAACAGCTAGCAACGAAATCATAACAGTAATATCCGGCCACACATTATGAATTAATACCTGACGCCACGATTCCAAAATTCCAACCATTGGATTCAAATAAAAATACCCCCTAAAAGTTTTCGGAACTTGATCAAGCGAATAGAAAACAGGTGTTAAAAACATAAATAAATGCAAACCAATTGAAACAATATGTTGGGTGTCCCTAAATCTGACATTCAGTGACGCAAGTGGGTATGAAATTCCCACAATCAACAAATACTGAATCAACATTAGCACAGGTAATGCTACCCAGCACAAACTTGGACGAAGATCAAAGTAAAGAAGCATAGCCAATAATACCGGCAAAGCAATTAGAAAGTGAAAAAAGCGGACGCCGGCTTTGATATGAGGCAACACCACGAGAGGGAAACCAGGCTGGGTAACCAACACTTTGTTTCCTGTAATCAATCCACCGCTCTCACTCAAAGTGCTCTGAAACCAACCAAAGAGTAGGACACCGACGAAAATGTAAACAGGATATTTATCTATCTCAATTGATAACACTCGACGAAATACAAATGTGTAGATAAACAACTGAGTAATAGGCAAAATCAACGCCCACCCAAACCCCAAAAACGATCTCTTATAAAGCAATTTCAAATCCCTCATCAAAAGAACGCAAAATAAATCCCTAAATTGTACTGCTCTCCGAAATTTCGTAAACCCAACTCCTGCAGCTCTCATGAATTCGGATCCATTGGTGCATCAGCTTCTCTATCCCCAGAATAAAAATTCGCTGAGATATCAGAATACTCCTTGCGCTCAATCCTTGTAACATGTCGAAAACTTTGCAGCAACGATACAGGCCCGAGAAGCGTTCCAATAATTTCAGTAATAAGTAACTTCCATGGATAGCTATTTCGCCCGCGAACACGAGCAATAATGCGTTTTGTCAAAGATATCGGAATTTCAAATACAATCCTCCAAATCGAACGCAAATCACCATAACGAATGAGCGTCATCAAATGATAAGCAACATGTCCTTTGGAGTAAGCCAAAATCTGTCGCTGCAACTCACCGTCAGTCACTCGATGATGATGCCACGCTATTGCCGTTGGCTCATAAATAATCTTTCCACCAGAGCGTAATATCTGATAAAACATCAATGTGTCTTCACCAACCCCTGCTGGCACTCCGGCCCCCAGAACTTCGACAAACTTGCCGATATTTGAATCACAAAAAATACTGGCCCTGAATGCAACATTGCCGCTTCCACCAATCTCCCACGTGGGTGCAGCAGCTTTTCCACGATAGAGCCAATCCTGCGAAAATTCTCTAGAAGCCAAACCACGACAAAATCCCCCATACTTTTCAAAATCGAGCTCAGCTTGTGTCTCAAGCTTGGCCGCAAGCGTGTTACCTGTGACCGCTAAAACATCAGCACGCTGGAAATGCTCAACCAAATGATCTAGCCACTCTACGGAAACCACCATGTCATCATCCGTCATCGCAATAATTTCACCATTGGCCGCTGCAACACCTGCATTGCGAGCAAATGAGGATCCACGACGCGACTCACCAACAACGCGCACAAAAGGAAACTCTCGGACAACATCTTCCGTCCTACCTTCACCAGGCCTATTATTCACAACTATTATCTCAAGATCTCCGCCATACGCCATATCGCAAAGGGATTGAAGACACTTCCTTAGCGACCCAGGACGGTTGCAAGTAGCAACTACAACGCTCACTGAAGGCAAGACTTCATTCAAATCTACAAAAACACGATCCTCCATGGTTTTACACAAATCCTGGTAGAACATAGCCCAAGCCAAATTGGGATTCTTTGAACCAAAACCAAGAACAGCAGATGGCATGTGGGAGGCAATTGCATACGCTAACCGGGAAATACTCACGCACGAGCCCATTGACGAAATCCTAAATTGACCAACCAAACGCCGTTTCAAAAATACCATGACGTCCAGCTCACAATACTGCCGGCCTTCAATAAGTTCAACCAATGGCATTTCAAGATGCACATCAACCTTGCCGAGCTTTCGAAGCTCGGGCGACAGGCGAGCGGCAACACGGAACTGATCGGGGCTTCTCAGCTCATCAGAAACCGAACTCTTTCGAGACCGCGCGTAACCGCCGACCCCCTTGATGAAACCCAAGATTTCACGAAATACCAAGCCGCATGGGAACCACGATCCAGCCCTCACAGCTTTAAGCCACCTCATCACCGCCCAATGCAACCACCACCAATGGATCAAACGTCGAACTGCTTTGCGGTCCTCCGGAAACCTGATCGCAATACGCTCAAGATAACACCGGGTAGCATACCCATAGTTATACAAAAGTGTCTGAAGCTCCGCAATGGTTCGTCGATGCCTATGCCGAACTATTGCACTTGGCTCATACACGCAGCCCCATCCAGATTTCAACAACCTATAAAACATCTCATGGTCACCACCCCCTAAGCTTGCTGTCCCAACATCTAGCGCCGGATCAAAATAACCAACTTCTTTAAAAATTTCCCGCCGAAACGCCATATTTGCACCCGCACCCAACTGACCAGCACCAATATTGCTCCAATGCATTGGAGCACCAGCTAATAGCTTGAAATATTGACGGGTAAACCCTCTTCCAAATCCCCCATACCGCTCGAACAGAACCTGTGCTGTTGTCTCTTGCTCGGCTGCAACAATTAGGCCTGTCACCAGTGCGATTGAATCGTCTCCGCTAAATGCATCGACCAACGCATTCACCCACCTCGAATCCACAACAACGTCGTCATCTGTGAAGGCAATTATGTCACTCTTTGATTCCCGAATAGCACGATTCCTAGCATTATCCAATCCAACTAAATCCTCTCGAATATACCTAAACGCCGGGAACTCGTCTTCAACAAGACGTCTTGTGGATGCTGATTCAGATGCATTATCAACTACAATTACATCATCTGGCTTCAGAACAAGAGCTGAAATCGAGGTCAAACATTTCCTAAGATCCTCGCAACGGTCTTTTGTACACACTGCAATACTGATGGAGAGCTTCCCACCACTGAATGGCCGAATTGGAATATCAATGTATTCGGAGAATCTGATTGTAGCCGAACTACGCCCGAATAGAATCGCCCTACGCACCAACTCAATTTCAAATTCTCTGACTAATTCAATCTCAATTTTATGCCGAAGTTCCATTGCAGCCAAGTTGCTTCCTGCCGTCGAAACTTCGACAAATCCAATTGGTATGCCATGCCAGCGCACTAACACTCTACTGACACTAACTCCCGCTGGAACACAAATATTCCCACTATTAGATATTTCATAATCAATTAGCCCGATTGGAAGTTTCATAATGGTGATAGCAATAATTAAAAAACAATAAAATTCAAACCTGAATCTTTAAATTTATTTAAATGTCACACAAAGCGCTAACATTTTGTAGTTCTTTGACAAGGAGCCGATGAACAGACAGGCGATATTTTTATGACGTTATATAATACCAATTGTTTTGGATTTAACAACACAAATAAGGCTCCTAACTAATAGTAATCTCAAGCGACGATCCAAACACACCAAAACATTATCAGCTGAGAATCGAACAAGCAAACCAATGCACACATTGTAATCACCGCTTCTTAAGCACCTGCTGCCAAGATATGCACAAAAATTTGCCTCTGCTGAACGAAAGATCTCCGAACCGAACTCAGAATTACGCACCCTAGCCCGAGATAGAACGTTCCTAAAAGAACGAATCATCGATTCAACCGAGTTACTCATACAGGAACCTGACTGCCGATAAAACGTCAATTCCTCACGTACCACTTCAAAACCCGATTTTTCAGCAATTCGAATATAAAGATCCCAGTCTTCACAACCCTCAGCCCCACCCTGCTGCTCACGTGTAAGATAAGAACCAGCAACTTGCAACACGCTCTTTCGAATCAATGGAGAACTTCCATTTCCAATAAAGTTTCCGTGTAATATTGCATGAAGAACATTGCCAGTAGGTGACCAAATCGGGGCAGGACCAAGAGACTCACCCGACTCCCCCACTGGCTTAGAAAGACAATAGACAAGTCCGGTCTTTGGTCCTGCTCGATGCATAGCCTCAAGTTGCTTTTGTAGTTTCATCGGATGCCACAAATCATCCGAATCAATTGGCGCAATATAGCAACCTCTCGCTACAGAAATTCCACTGTTCCTGGCCGCCCCAACACCCTGGTTATTCTGAGAAATAATCACGATCCGGTCATCACTTTCAGCGACATCACTTGCGATGGTTCGCGTAGTGTCTGACGATCCATCATCCACAACAATGATTTCAATATTCTCAATTGTCTGCCTTTGAACAGAGCAAAGAGTATTCCTAATCCATCTTTCTGAATTATAAGCCGGAATAATCACTGATACAAGAGGACTCCTTAACTTTGACCGCCTATAAAAACACATATTCATGAGACTTCTGATTCCAACAACCGCAAAGCATTACCTATTTACGACGCAAAAAAGAATATTACCTCGAAGGCCCAAGAGCTTCTTCGAGCAGAGTGTCTCGGTTCTGAATGACGAAATCCTCAAGCGCCAATCTCCATCCACGCGGAACCACGCCGCAATGACAAGTGAACTTATCTGTGCACAGTGCACTATTTTTTGGTCTCCTTGCTTGCAATTCACCAACTGAATCCAATGCGCAACTATCAACGAGTTCAACACGAACTGGTATATCGACCGTTTTGGCGATATCAATACATGCTTGTGCCCACTCACGCCAGGAACACGCTCCTTGATTACATAAATGATACACTCCAGCTAAAGGAATACCAGACCTCTGAAAACATAGTGTATTGACCCACGAAACGAGATCCGGGACATACGTTGGACAAGCAACTTTATCATCAGGAATTGCGATACTTGATCGAATACACGATTGATGAATAACCCAGTTCGGAAAAGACGAGCGACTTGGCCCATACAACCAAGACACACGCAAGATCAGATTTGCAGCGGAATTTGAAATTACGGCTTGCTCCCCACTTAATTTGGACCATCCATAGACATTCACCGGATCTGTAGGGTGAGTCTCATGATAAGGACTACCCTGAAGACCTTCAAATACCATATCAGTGCTTAGATAAATTACTATAGCATTCTTCTTACGTGAAATGAAACTGATGACTTCTGCGGCATCACGATTAACACGATAGGCCAATTCCGGATTGTTTTCACAGAAATCAACATCAGTCAGGGCGGCAGAAAGCAATATGTATCGATAGTCCAAAGATTCAAGCTTGTCTCTAATTTGATCTATATTTAACAGATCCATTTCGGAATGGTTAATACCCTTCACCCTGATCAACGGCGTAAAGAACCGAATGAGTTCCTTACCAACCCTTCCTTCCGAACCAACTACAACTAAATCAAATTTCATGAATATTAAATTTTACTTCGACGCAAACCGTCTGATATTAACAGCTTTTTTCTATTAAATACTTTACGGGCAATCGTAGGACACAGAATAATGAGCATGCAACGAAAACGCGTGTTCAGAGAACTATCCCACGATAACGCAGACACGGCAGCCTTCCTCGCGATCATCTCATACCCAAGTTGGCAATATGCCTTGGCTTCCAAAGAACAAAAATACTTTATACGCCTATGGGCATATTTTCGTATTAAACATCTTTCAAGTCCGCAATGTCCAATGGCTAGTTCCTGAACAATTCGATAGCAAATACTCCGCAATAACACATTTGCAATCGCTGTGTTATTGGAGAGTCCAATACGGTGTTTCTGACGACACACTCCAACCAGAATACGATTTATGACTACATAAGGATATTGAAATGTAAGTGAATATATTAAGTGAGTATCTTCAGCAACGAAGAGATTCTCGTCAAACATGCCCACATTTATCAACAAATCTCTTCTGACAATCATGGATTGCACATACCAGTGGCGATCAAATCCAATCACAGAAGCGTCATTGCTCCGCAGGAAATAATCACCAGCTGATTCAGACCGGTGTTCGATTTGAAAGTAATCATCTAAATTTAAACAATTCTCATTTGAACTCCGGCAAAATGAGATCATCACGCCCGTCTCTCGAATTACAGATACTTGGACTTCAAGCTTTTGACGATGCCAGATATCATCGGAATCCAAAAATGCAATCCAATTTCCTCGCGCAGCAAGAATCCCAAAGTTTCGCGCGGAACTCACGCCATTGTTATCAGTCCTAAAGTATCGAATCGATTTTCCAAAGACCTGCAACTGTTCGAATGTATTATCGGTCGAACCATCATCGACAATAATAGTTTCAAAAGGCGGCAAACTCTGCCTTAATACGCTATTCACCGCGCGAACAATTACACTGCCACGATTATAGGTTGGTATTATAACAGAGATTTTAAACATTTAGTAGATAAATACATACAAATTATAGTTTTCTCATTCCTTTATAGGAATACTTTCTGGCGGATTTGCTCAAAAACAAAAGCTCATTATAAAGAAAATAAAAGTATGCTAGATCCAACTCGATATCCGAGCAGCCTTCTTGAAAATTTTTGAAACGATTAAGCTCTCGCCAACGGATCAACTTTCTACGGGCCTTATGAAGGCGAAGCTTAAGAAATTTAGGTTTCCAATGATTCCAATGGTATCCAATATAGGCTTGTGAAGCCGCATGCCTTCCTGCTGCATTAAGCCAACTTGACCGCAAGAGACGTTTCTGATCAAAATGATGAACTACAGCAACCTCAAGTGCGTCATGAATTTTGTATCCTAGCTTAGACAACTGAGAAGCAAACAAACAATCATCCGCAAATCCAAGAGCTCCTGGACCAAGTTCTTCATCAAACATCGGAATATAATTTAAAACATTTCTTGATAACGACATATTCGCACCCACTAAACTCTGTGGATTTCCTCGTCTCAACCATTCAGTTGAGGCAAGCCATGAGCGGTGCCGCGATGACATCCAAGGGCGAACCAAACCCGTGTCCAGGACAACGCCACCTGCAACTGCGACAGCACTGCCTGATGCGATCGGCGAACACATTCCCGAAATCCAATTCTCGGGATGCCTTACATCGTCGTCAGTCAGAAGTATGATAGAACCTGATGCAAATTTCAATGCTTCATTTTGCCCAACTGCCTTACCCTTTCGCGGTTCAAATATATACTTTTTTTCAATCCCGGAAATTTCAATGTCTTGCACAATATTTGCTGTATCATCCGATGACCCATTATCCACAATCAACAGCTCTACCGCCAAACCATCTGGGATCGATACATTTTTCAATGAACATAATGTATTGTACAAATCCACACATCGATCTCTTGACACAAGTATAATTGATACTTTCATTTTCGCGTGCTTGAAAATTAGGCAATGACCAACCTAGCAACCTGTTCACAAAATCTAGAAATCGGGTAAGAAGGCAAGGCTTTTACTATGTTGCGCCGGGCCGTAATGCCCATCTCTCTCCATTCGTTTCTGCGACTCCAAGCGCGATTCATTGCTTCGTTGAGACAATCAACTGTAGGTGAATGGGCCACAAATCCACTGATATTGTCGTCAAGATAGCTTAAATTTCCGGCAACATCAGTTGTAACAACAGGTCTTCCAGACAGCATGGCTTCAACAATCACAATCGGAAGCCCCTCAAATCTCGACGGAAGAACAAGAAGTTGATTGTGGCTCCAGATTTCCCTTATCGATTGCGAATAACCCATGAAGCGAATCTTTGACACATGTAAATGTCGAGACATCGCCTCTAATCCCAGACGACATGGTCCATCTCCGTAAAAATTGATATAAAGCTCACGATCCCTCCATTGCGGCATTGACAGAATTTCAATAAGTAAATCTTGACCCTTTGCTCTTGGATCTAGCCTAGCAACGCATGCGATATCAAACTTGCTGACTTTGTCAGGCCATGGGACATATCCATCAATAGTAGGACTCCACGGATTAACTACCACGTCTGACCTATTAAGAGAAACACCCAACTGACGCTCCAACATTTCTTTGTTTGATTTAGATACAAAAAAACATCGGACAGCTTCCAAATAACATTTTCGCATTTCATAAAGCTGATGATCTTCTGGCCACCAATGATGACTATTGGAATGCACTATCACACAATAATTAATCTTACTTTTTTTACACGAGTGACACCATCTAAGTCCATCATAAATATATCCTTGTGAAATCACCACTAAGTCTGGTCTTATCATTTTCAGGATACCTGTCTCCCACTCTTGATATTTTCCTCCATGAATCAGATTGACTGTCTTTGAAAACTGCCGGGCTATCCATTTTTTTTCATGTGCAATGCTGTGTATAATAACTCCATATTTACCTAATAATGAAATTGCTTTATGATTAACAGACCAATCATACACAATACAGTGAATGTCATAACCTTCCAATCTAAGAGCAAGCGCAGTTTGGCTCCACAACTCCTCACTCCCACCCCAGCTTACAGAAGCCATGGTTGATACAAACAATATTCTTTTGCTCAAATTTTCTGGATTTTTCATTATAGCAATTGTGTTTTACCACCTCGAATACGAGTAGAATTGCTTTTGAAGCATTTTAACATGAGTTTTTGGATATATAATTAGCAGAATAATGGTCAATACTTTACTGATGAACCTAAGTGTCATTTTCTGTCGATTTCCCATACAGTGATTGATTCTCACAACAATTGGAATCCAAAAAACTTTTAGCAGTGATGCAAGTCCGGGCGGGTTTCGGTGATATATGCCAGAAATATCTACCAGTTCTCGAATAATCTCACTTCCTCCCGTCACAGATTTATTTTTCCCTGTAAATCGATAGGTTGATAGGACTACAGGAATCTCTTCCCACCTTGCCCTTACTGAATTTAAGTAACTCCATAATTCACGATCCATGCAATAATGTAGCTTGTTGTTTACCAACTCAGAGCGAAGAACGCACTTCTTTCGAAAATAACATGAGGGTTGCCATACAGATGCGAGATAAGAATAGCTAGATATATCCTCAACTGCGGTTCTTGCGACACTTTTCATCAATTTATTTGATTCATATCTGAGCAGACAACGTCCAGCCAACACGTCAACTTGAGGATTTCTCAACAAGAACCTGGATATCTGCCACAACGCACCTTTTGAAAGCAGGTCATCGCTACACAACCAATTGAATACCTCGCCTGAAACTCTTGAGTATCCTTTATTAATTGCATCAGACTGCCCTTCGTCAGTTTCAGAGAGCCATCCAGACAACCAAGGAGAATACCTGCGTATGATATCAACAGAATTGTCGGCACTTCCGCCGTCAATTACGTAATATTCTAAACGTGGATAGTTTTGCAATATTACCGATCTTATCGCCTCCTCCAGATGTTCCGCACCATTGAAATTCGGAGTAACAATACTAATAGGGATACAGACCTCGTTGCGAAAGTCATGATTATGATTCGGATTCACTTCGCAGTCCCATGGCCATCCAGTTTTTCCTTGGGGCGGATGTGGAAGCTCATGCAGTATTGTTTTAATGTGAATCATATATTTCCATAAGATAAATACTATTTTTGCAACATTTGCTACCTTTCTAATCTTAGGTATTCCACCCAGAAGTTTCGATTGTATCTGTTCCACGCGTGGCAACCGAAAGGCAGTTTACCCGCGGTAAAGCTCATGCAAGTATGTGGG
>JBILPN010000145.1:0-7609 GCA_044373865.1 Luteolibacter sp.
GCGTCCCGCAGCGGCGCGGGCTCACGCGTGGAGACGACGATGCCAACCTGCGGGAAAAGAATCCGGAAAGCGGCGATGAGCCGGACAAACGCCTTGTCCGGCAGGTAGAGCTCCGGATCCGGTTCGTATTCGTAATTTCCCGCGTATGGCCGCATGCGTGGGAAGGCGATGGTGAAGCTGGCCTTCCAGCAATGGCGGTAGAGGTATTCCAGGTGCGCACAGAGGGCGAGCGCCTCGAATTTCCAGTTGGCAAGGCCGAACAAGGCGCCGATTCCGATGCGCCGGAAGCCGCCGGCGTAGGCGCGTTCCGGGCAATTCAGCCGCCAGTCGAAGTTCTTTTTCGGTCCAGCGGTGTGGAGTTGGGCGTAGGTCTCACGGTGGTAAGTTTCCTGATAGACGACTAAGCCTTCCGCGCCGTGTTCGACGATTTCGGCATACTGCTCATCCTCCATGGGGCCGACTTCGAGGGCGAGCGTGGGGATGAAGGGCTTGAGGGCGTCTAGGCATTTTTGGAGATAGCCCTCGGAGACAAATTTCGGGTGTTCGCCGGCGACGAGCAGGAGATTTCGGAATCCGAGATGGTGGAGGTGGCGCGCCTCGGTGACGACTTGATCGACCGTGAGTGTGGTGCGAAAAATCGCGGCGTCGCGTGAGAATCCGCAGTATTTGCAATTGTTTACGCACTCGTTGGAAACGTAGAGCGGAGCGAAAAGGCGCATGGTTTTGCCGAAATGGCGGCGAGTGAGCTCTTGGCTGCGGCGAGCGAGGGCTTCCAGCGGCGCGGCTCCGGAATCCTCGGAAATGAGCTGCATGAAGCGCCTCATTTGTGGGGTTGGATGCTGGAGAAGATCTGGGAAAACGTCGGCGAAGGCCATGGCGGCGCGGACTGTGCGGCTTCCGAGAGCGGACGTCAAAGGCGGATGATGATCTGGGCGATGGTAAATTTCCACGGGGCGGCCGAGTTTGGGGATTTTGGAAATTTCGGCTTGTTTGAAACGGGGCGGGGGCGATAAATGCAATGCTTGTGAGCGCAGCACCGATAAAGCCTGTAGGCCAAATCCTTCGCCGAGCCTTTCAATTTGTGATTCACATCAAGGCATGGAACAAACCCTCGAAATTGCAGGCGATCCCGTGAGAGCCGTATCCGAGGGTGCCGTATCCGAGGGTGCCGTATCCGAGGGAGTCGCGTTCGAGGAGGAGTTTGTGCGTGCCTGCTTGGAGCGGATTTTTGAGTTTCAGCCGGTTCGGAGTTCGACGCGGTTGTCGAGTTTGCTGCGTTATTTGGCGGATGAGTGCTTGGCGGGGCGTGGCGGAGAGCTCACACAATACACGATTGCAGCGGAGGCCTTCCAGATTTCAAACGTCTATGATGCCGATCAAAACAGCTTGGTTCGAGTGCATGCGAGCCGCTTGCGGCGCGTATTGAAGGCGTATTACGCGGGGCCGGGAGCGAGTGATGTTCTGCGTGTGCGCTTGCCAGCGGGCTCCTATGTTTTGGAGTTCGGAGCGGGAGTGGCGCTTGGCGAGGGGCAGGGCAAGCATGTTCCAGTGGTTGGCTTGTTGGAGTTCAAGGGCTTGGGACTGGACGACTATTGGCGGCACTTGCCCCTCGTGTTGGCGGAGGAGTTGAGCGGGGTGATGCAGCGGCAAGGGCATTTGAGGTTTTTGGGGCCATTTTCCCGGCGTTTGTTGGAGGCGGAGGGCTTGGACCCGGTGAAGCTTGGGTCGCGACATGCGGTGGATTTCATTCTGGATGGGAGTGTGGAGCGGACGGAAAAGGCGCTGATTTTGCGGACGCGCTTGTTGGAGGGGGCGACGGGGATGCAAATTTGGGCCGGACGGGAAGAGCTCGATCTGGCGCGTCCCGATCTGGCGGGCTTCGAGGGGGTTCTCATGCGCAGGCTCTCAGCGAGTTTGGGCGAGGACGGGGGGATCATCAGCCGCCACCTTTCCTCGCTCGCGCGGGTGAAGCCGGATGATATGCTGACCGTTTATGAGGCAGTGTTGCTGGGGCGGATGTATTTGTCAGATTACGATCACAGGGCGTTGCCGCGTGTGTTGAGTGCGCTGCGGCAGGCACCGGACGAGTCGGCGCCGCACGCGACGCTGGCGGTGTTGTTGTCGATGCTCGGGATGGAGCCAAATTGGCCGGGCGATCCACCGCATGAGGAAATTCGCGAGCACACCAGGCTGGCGATGAGGCTGAACCCCGAGGACATGTGGTCGATTTTAGCGCAGGCCTGTCTTGCCACGCTGGATCACGAGCGGCGCGAGTTGGCGCGGATCGGGCGTTCCTTGGCGGACGGTGGATTCGAGGCTCCGGCGATGTTGTTGGGCGGCGTTGGAGTGCTGCTGTGTTGTCAAAAGACCGAGTTTGCCTTGGGTGAGCAACTCATCCGGCAGGCGATCTCTGCGAATCCGCACCACATGAACATTTTCCATATTGGTTTGGTCTTTAAGCACTTGGATGCACGAAATTTCGAGGGGGTGAGAAGTGAGTTGGACGCCTTTCAATGCCGCTGGGGGCTCTCCGACCCGCTGATCCGTGGGACGGTGGCCGCGCTGGAAGGCGATGCAGAAACGGCGCGGGGCGAGTGGGCGCGCGTGCTTGAGGCGTTTCCAAGCTTTTTGCAGGATGGCGTGCGGTCGCTGGGGTATTTGTGGCATCAAGATTTTGTTTGTCTCATCCGTGAGGCGTATCAGACGGCAGGGGTTTCTATTCATGGCTCCTGACGGCAGGCGACTTTGATGGGATTGATGGGGTTGATGGGGTTGATGGGGTTGATGGGGTTGATGGGGTTGATGGGATTGATGGGATTGATGGGATTGATGGGGTTTCGGCGGAGGTTTTATCGTCCGTTTCACGGTGAAACGTTGGACATGGTGGGGTGGATTGGGCTTAGGGTTGACCTTACGGCTTTTCGCAGATTGCGAATCGTTGTGACTCCATTTTATGAAA
Source organism: Luteolibacter sp. (assembly GCA_044373865.1). GTDB lineage: Bacteria > Verrucomicrobiota > Verrucomicrobiia > Verrucomicrobiales > Akkermansiaceae > Luteolibacter. Next base: position 2,960 of record JBILPN010000145.1, read on the forward strand.
CACTCTTCGCCATTTGTCGTCGCCTCGCTGCATACGCTTTGTAAAATTTTCCGCCCATGCCTGCTCGGGTTGGGAGCGCTTGCGGCCTTCTCCGGCGGTAGGCTCGATGCGCAATATGTCGACTGGAACGCCAACCCGCCGAAGATCCTGCCGAATGAGCGGGTGGGCTCAGGGATCGTGTTCGGCACCGGTAGCGGTCGGCATTTCCCAAACACAGGAGCCTTTGCCGCGCTGCATGCAGATGGCTCGATCACCGCTTCATGCGCCTGCGGGTGGAGCGGTGAACTGGACCGCCGGCTCCACACATCAAACGGATTGAAACTCCACCCCCCCCAAACGACCTCTAACTTTTATGAAAATACATCACTGCAAGACCACACTCACTCTTCTCACTCTGCTCGCTGCTTCTCTATCTGCATTGCGCGGGGCGACCGTCTTCACCTTCGAGTCCGGCTTTAGCTCCGGGCAAACTTCATTCACCCAAGGTGATCTCACCGTTTCCTTAGGCAGTCCATTGCTGGTCACGGAGTTTCCAACCTTTGGTTCTGGCGAAGGGGATTGGTTCATCGATAGCGGCTTCGGCGCACCTGTTTCTGGCAGCGTCGGCTCCATCTCGGTATCCACTACGGCGATCTCCGGGTTCGAGTTGCTAGGCATGGATTTCTGGACCTCGAACGATGGCGGTGGCACCTATGCCTCCGGAAATGTCACGCTCACAGGGCTTCTCGCGAGTGGTGGCAGCGTGACCAGCGTCATCGCCGTCACCCCCGCTGGCAACGGTGGCTTGGATTGGGACACGAGTATCGATCTATCTGTCTTTTCTGGTAAGACTCTAATTTCAGTCGAGATTAGCCTCGGCACTGGAATCAACTACCTTGCCATTGATAATCTCGCCATGCAGTCCGTTGCGGCTGTGCCAGAACCCGTTACTTCATTGTTAGGTGGTGTGGGCATGTGCGCGCTGCTGCGCCGCCGGCGTTGAGCGCGGCGCTGTATGGAAATTTCTTTGATGATGAATCCTCATTCGATGTCTCTCCCACCCGGAAGCTTCTCTCGCTCTGCGGAGCGGGGGGAGCTGAGCCGCGGTGCCGACCCAAGCGCTATGTTAGGCCCGGGTGCGGCTAGCGTGTCATGTCCAATTTTGCGACGTTTTGAAGAACTTGTGGAGGCGGTCCTAACTCATGCCCCGCCATCGCTGGGAGCCTCGGATGCCGACTGGGTTCGATTGTTCCGTTATTGTGATAAGCATCGGGTCCTGCTCGCCGAGCGTGCCAAGATGTGGAACAAACTCGCCGAAGTGCAGCGTGTGGATGTGTGGTTGCGTGATTTGGCGCGACCGCCGAAAGGCGTTTGGGAAGGGGTGCGTCATGGTGCCATGCCATACATTCGTCTCGTCGGGCTCGCTCCGCGTGGCGCGGGAGGAGCAATGTTCACCAAGATGGATCACCCGCCCACTGCGGACTGAATGTGGACGAGCTAAAAAGGCGCAGCCTTCACCCTAGAAATCGCCGGGATATTTCAGGGGGTCCGCGGAAGTTTTATCGTCCGTTTCACGGTGAAACGTTGGACATCAAGGAGGGGATTGGGTGGATTCTAAAACCAACCCTTCGTTGACCCATTTTCCTTATGATCACACCGCCTACCACTCGTTTTGCCACACTGGTCCTAACTCTAGCAGGTTTTTGCAGTGCCCAAGGGGCGGATGTGACCCAGTCGCGGAGCTTTTCCGTGACCCGGTCTGGCACTGCCGAGAGTCCCTTGGTGGTCGCTGGTTTGGAAGGATTGAGCGGTGCTTCCTTCAGTCCGTTCAATCCCGTCTTGGGCACACTAACAGCATTCACCATCCAATGGAACACCGTCCTCACCACCAGCGCCACGGTGGGGCCTGATTCCAGCGGCAGTTTCACCTCTCAGATTGGTGGAAATTTCTATCTAAACTCCACGGACTATGACGGCACTGGCAATGGCGGCGGGACCGGCGGCGGGCCGGGCTCGACCATCGCGCCGCTCACGGTCACGGCAGCGGGTTCCAAGACGTTTTTGGTTTCGGGAGCGGGCACGGCTTATAATCCCGCGATTCTCGCGGCGGTGGCGGGCACGACGGATTTCACCCTCTCCTATCTTGGGGGCACTTCGAGCAGCCCCGCGAACCTTGCGAAGGTCTCTTTCAGCGGGCTCAGCAGCCTCACCAGCAGCCTGACGGGCGGCGTGACGATCACCTACACTTACACGCCGCCGGTTTCCAATGTTGCGACTGGCAGCGCTATCGGCGGCAGGCTGAACGCTTCCACCTTCACGGTTGGCACGGTGGGCACGGCCAGCGGCGTGAACAACTGGCCTAGCGGCGAAGCCCCTGATAAAGCCTTTGATGGGGCGGCCAGCACGAAATACCTTAATTTTGTCCCGAACAACGTCGGCTTGATCTTCAGCCCGCAGCGGGGTGTTTCGCAAGGGGTTCCGACCCATCTTTCATTCTGGACGGCCAACGACGTTGCCGGGCGGGATCCGGCGAGCTACCAGATCTACGGCTCCCCGACCCAGCTCACCACCAACACCGCCGGCACCACCTACAGCACGACCGGGATGACGCTCATCGGCAGTGGCTCGCTGGCCTTACCCGCGACCCGTCAGAGCGGCCCGACCAAGGTGGCCCTGCCCAGCCACCCGACCTCTTACCCTTCGTATCTTCTCGTCTTTCCAAACATCAAGGACGGCGGCACGAACAGCACCCAGATCGGTGATGTCGCCATCGACTTCGGATCCGCCTTCCCCCCGCAGGGAGTGGATAGAAAGATCGCGCTTCAGTCCGGTGAAACTTACACCTTCGCCAATAGCGACTGGGGTTTTAGCGATCCCTTTGACAGTCCGCCGAATGCCTTTGCCGCGGTGCGCCTCACCAGCCTGCCGTCGGTGGGCCGCTTGAAAGTGAACGGCAGCCCTGCGACTGCCGGTCAGGATATCCCGCTGACTTCGGTGGTGACTTACATGTCGCCATTCGCCACCAGCAGCACCTTCACCTTTCAAGTGATCGACAATGGAGCGGCCTCGACCAGCGACCCGACTCCGAATACGGTATCGATCGAAATTTCGGGTCCGGTGATCACGCCTTCCTTGGTAAGCTTCGCAAATTTCTCGACCAAGGGCGGCACATCGTCAGACGCGCAGTCATTTGAAGTCAGCGGCACGCGCTTGGATGAAGCCATCGTGGTGTCAGTGCCAGCCGGCTATGAGGTCTCGCTGGATGGCGTGAGCTACACCTCGACGGCGACTTTGGCGGCCAGCTCGGGCTCGGCAGCGGCGACGCTCTATGTTAGGATTTCCAAAGACGCCAATGGGGGAATCGCCTCCGGGAATCTCACTTTGACCAGCAGCAGGGCAGAGGCCGTGGTGATCCCGCTTTCCGGCACGGTTGTGCCAACGCTCGCCGCATCCAGCGATTTTTTGGTGGGTTTTGAGACCCCTTTCGGTAACGCCTCCGCCAGCCAGACCGTGGAGATCTCCGGCGGTGGATTTTCCTCGCCGGTGACGGTGACCGCACCAGCGGGATTTGAAATTTCTGAAAATGGCACCGATTTCAGCGACAGCCTGACTCTTAGCACGATCAAGATCGGCAGCATCCAAGGCACCGGCGACGCGGCCTATCGTTCGTGGGGAGCGGAGAGCGGAAAGCTCTTTCCTAACGAGGATTGCTTCGCAGCCATCAAAGGGGATGGGTCCGTGGTGAGCTGGGGGTATTCGCTTACCGGAGGGGATTATTCGAGTGTGGCGGACCAGCTGCGGTCGGGCGTCATCCGGGTTTTCCCCACGGATCAGGCCTTCGCGGCGCTTAAGAGCGATGGCTCGGTCGTGACTTGGGGACTTTTATACGGTGGTGGGGGGTCCTCGAGTGTAAGCGATCAACTGAGCGGTGGCGTGGTGAGCATTTCCTCGAGGGGCGGAGCTTATGCCGCGCTTAAAGGCGATGGCTCGGTGGTGACTTGGGGTGATGTTTTCTCGAGTGGATATTCTAGCAGCGTGGCAGAGAAGCTGAGTGTGAACGTGACGGCGGTGTATTCCACCCGTTACGCCTTCGCTGCCTTGAAGAGCGATGGCTCGGTTGTCACTTGGGGGGATGCCGATTATGGGTGGGATTCAGCCCGCGTCGCGGCAAGCCCTGACTCTGGCGTGACTCAGGTTTTCACCAATGCTGATGCCTTCGCGGCCCTCAAGAACGACGGTTCGGTGGTGACGTGGGGCGTAGCCGATTCCGGCGGGGATTCGTCCGGAGTCTCCGAAAGCCTTCGCTCTGGTGTGACTCAAGTTTTCTCAACGAGGTCTGCCTTCGCGGCCCTGAAGAACGACGGTTCGGTGGTGACCTGGGGTAAATCCTCCAATGGGGCCGATTCCTCGGCTGTCGCCGGGAATTTGGTAAATGTCGCCAAGGTCTATGCCACGGTAGGGTCCTTCGCCGCCCTGAAAAAAGACGGCTCGGTGGTGACTTGGGGGCGGCTGGAACTTGGCGGCGATTCGTCCACGGTGGCGGAGCAACTGAGCTCGGGCGTCACTGAAATTTGCGCATCATCGGTCGCGTTTACGGCGCTGAAGACCGACGGCTCCTTGGTGACTTGGGGGGAGCCTGCCTCTGGGGGCAATTCGTCGAGTGTGGCGGAT
>JBILPN010000158.1:0-7345 GCA_044373865.1 Luteolibacter sp.
CAACGCTGAGGGTATGGATAGAATCCACGACGGATTGTTATTCGCAGTCGAACCCATCAGATCCCCCTCTTCCGTAAAACCCAATCCCCACGTGTTGTTGGTGGTGTTTTGCAGATGCTCTAACTCTGACAAATCCGGCCGAAACCGAAAAACCGACATGCCAAAACGATGCTTCTTGCCACCTAGATCCATGTCCACTCCGCTGTATCCCACGCACGCGTAAATCCAATGGTCCAAGCCATAGAGAAAGTGCGAGGTGGATGCATGGGTGTCGTGAATCATCAAGCCACTTGCCAGGACTTGCCGCTTGTCAGACTTTCCATCGCCATCTTCATCAGCCAGATAGACGATCTCTTTGCCATCCGTCACCACCACTCCGTTTTTCACAAACACACTGGTGGTGCACAAACGCAAACCCTCAGCGAAAACACTCATTTTATCCGCCTTGCCGTCGCCATCCGTGTCTTCGAGAATCTTGATCCTATCTTTGCCTGCTCCCGGAATTTCCGAAATCGCATTGGGATAACTCAAACCTTCTATCACCCACGCTCGTCCTCGCGCATCCCAATCGATCGCGATCGGATTGACAATCATCGGTTCGGACGCAAACAACTCCAATCGCGTCCCAACCGGCACTTGTGTGTGCGCCGCACTTTCCGCCGGCGACAGCGGCTTCTGCAACTCCATCATCGGAAGCTCCGGATGCGTCCGCCCCTCAAGTTCCGGAACCTCAGTCTCCAACTCCGGAACTTTGAAGCCCGCAAAATCCGCAGCCTTGTCATCTCCAATGGCCCACAGAATGGCGCGTCTGACTAGAATCTGATAGGCCGGCTCATTCCAACAGCGGAGATCATGACCACTGGCAGTATAGAAAACACGGCCCTTCCCTTCATTCCGGGTCCAAGTCCATGGCTCGGGCTCGGTTTCACCACGGTTCATCGCATCACGCACTTGCAAAAGATGCCGATCCGACGTCAAGTCTTTGTGCTGATAGGTCTCGTCCCACGACTTCAACACGGGAAGGTTCTTGGTGATTGGGTGCTCGGCATCCACGGTCCGCGGACTGAATTCATGGCCTTCATGACTCTTGAAACGCCCACCCACCAGATCAAACCAGTCCTTGGATGGATGAAAATTTCCACAAGCACTGTGCAGCGCAACTAGGCCTCCACCATCTTTTACCCAGGGCAATATTGCCTCGGGGGCCTTGTCTTTCTCATGATTGGCATAAACAATCAAGGCATCGTAAAAATCCAAATTTTCACGAGTCACTTTGCCAAGATCCTCAACAAAGGTCAAATTGATCCCCTGCGGGCCGAGCGCTCGCTTGAGAACGGCGTAACGGTCCAGCGGCTTGTGATGACCGTCATCACCGAGGAACAACACCTCAAGTCGGCGGCTCTCCGCCATCGCAGAAATTACACCGAAAAGGCCAATTGCGGCTACTGTTAGTTTTTGAAGAATCATTGGATTTTTAGTTGAACTTATTGAAGGGACTTGATGTAGGCAAACATGTCTGCGACTTGCTGTTCGCTGAAGCCCTCGATTAAACCTTCAGGCATTAGCGAACGCTTGGAAATACGATGCGCGGCAATACTTGTACGCAAAATCACTTTGGGATCCGCGCCAATCTGTCGAATGGTGATCGATTGCTTTGTCTCCTCCACCAGAAAACCGCTGACCAGCGAACCGTCGCTGCACGTGACATCATGTCGATAGTAACCACTTTCTAACTGCGCATTGGGATCAAGGATATTGCGCAGAATGCCCTGAACTCCCATCGCCGCCATCCCACTCAAATCTGGCCCAATCTGTGTGCCTTCACCTTTCACTTGATGACAAATCATGCACGCGGCCCGGAACAAACTGCGGCCAGCGTCTGCATTTCCCGGCCTGCCTGCCAACTCATGGTAGTGTGAAAAACGCCGCGCCGCGCTCTCCGCCTGCTCCTTGCTGAGAAGTGTGGGAAAGTCCGATGTCAGCTCAACCACCGAAGTCCCAACCCATGGTCCACCACTATCTGCGGCAACTCGCTGGAGCAACTGCGACGGCTTATCACGGCCAAACCGCGTCCGAAAGTGATCGCGAACTTCGCTCGCACTCCGCGCCACATTCCAAATCCGGAACTCATCATAGCGCGCCGCCCCCGGCTTGCCGCTGCTGGTTGCACCAATGCGCAGACCCCGCAAGGGTTCCGCCATAGTCCGCCCACCTTGCTGATCCAACTCGCCATTGACATAAATCCGGAAACTCCCCGCAAGGTCTCGCGTGACTGCGCAATGATACCAAACACCCGCGGTAAAATTGCACTTCGAAATCAACAAATTCCCTAGCTCCGGACCACCGTAGAGATGCAAGCGCCGCCCGTAAAAATTGAAATCTGGACCACCTTTTTTACCTAACAACCCATCACCATTGTCGATCCCGGGATCCAGCATGATCCACGTTTCAACCGTGAACGCACCTAGCAAATCTATAGGATGATCCATCACAAGACCACCGCTTCCTTGCAAACGAATCACAGATCCCAAGGTCACGCCTAATTGCTTCATGAGGGCAAGCAGTGAGGGATCTTCCGCTCCCAGAACCGCTTGAAGCTTCTCAAGTGCCGCAGGATCCAAACCCTCGAATTCCCCTTCACTCGCCGCTTTAGCGAACAAACCAGCCTTCGTCTTGGACGATGTCAATCCATCCACGACAAGCATCCGGAGCGCTGCTGGCAAGTTCTCCCAGCGCTGACTTAAGCGCTCGATGGATTGAACATCCGAGCAAAATGCCAGCGCAGCGATGGCTTCACGCCGCACCGCCTCATCCGCATGGTCAAGGTAGGCCGAGAAAAGCTCCACCCGCGCGGACCCCATCTCACGCAGCGCGGATAACAAGTTCACAAGCTCAGCCGCTGGTCTCTCAGGATCCATCCACTTCGAGATCGCCGGCTCAAGATCAGACAACCGTAAAAGACGCGCAAGCTTGAGAATAAGCACTTGATCCGCTTTTGTCACCGCCCCCCCTAGCAGCTTTGAACAAGCATCGGAAACCGCCGCCGCCAAGGCAGGGTTCGCCAGTTGCTTGGAATCCAATTGCGTCAAATTCATCAACACGGACGTCCGCGTGGTTTCATCGCCAAGCAGTTCTTGAAACGCCGCCAGCACCGGAGCCTGTCCCAACTGGGAACCGAGGACAGAAAGCTCATCAGCCGACAGGGCCCGTGGAAGATTTGGCAACTCTCTCACAAGAAGAGTCGCTGCTCGCGCGGCATCAAGTGACAGTATCGCCAACATGCGATTTTCCGGATCCACCAAGCTAGAATTCTCCAACAGCTTTTGCGTCCCCTCACGGTGAAGTTCCAACGCCCAACGCGCCAGATAACGCTCAAAATCACGATCATAGGTTTCCCACACTCCACTGGATTGCAGCGGGGCGCGACCCAGCTTGGCAACAAGCGCGAGCATTTCCACGCTTGGCATGCGATGCCCCCGCACACTGTTAGCAAGCGCGGCGCGCACTCGGTAATTCGGGTCATCGGCTGCTGAATGAAAAATCCGCACAAAATCATCAGCCGGCAATTGCACTTCACCCGCTGCCCTCAACGCTTGATACCGCATCTCCGGGGCAGAATCCCCGGCCAAAGCCTCCAGAACTTCTTTACCAAGTGCTTCTCCAGCCTCAAGCGCGCGCAAAGCATCCAACCGACGCTCCAAAGATGCCCCGCGATCTGTCAGAATCCCCGCCAAGGCCGCTTCTGTTTGTTGGTTCATCCGTTCACCCAACCACGCCCAGGCCATCGCCGCAGTGCGGGCACTCGCTCCCCCTAGCAGACCAATCACTTCGGAATCACTGAGCTGGGTCAGATCAAGCCGTGCTGGCATCGTCGAATTCACCGGCCGAATCCGCCAAATCCGCCCGCGCGTCTTATCCCGGTCCGGATGAGCACGCGGAACTTCATTGTGCGAAATGATCTTATTATACCAATCGGCAATGTAGAGAAATCCATCCGGCCCAAAGTGAATCGACACCGGCCGGAACCACGGATCATCCGAGACCAAGAAATCCTCGCGCTTGAAGTATTGTGGATGCTGGTTAGTTGCTCGATCCGTCGTGATCACCTGGATGCGACTGGTGATCGGATTGGCAACAAATATCACCTCATCGCCCCCGTAGAGTTTTGCGAAGGGACTGCCTGCATCCTCAGCAATCGCCAGACCGCTCAAGCCACTTCCACCAAGACCTTTCGTTAGAGAAGGCGGCATCTGCGGGGCATACGGACGCAGGCGGTCCTTTGATCCCGTGCGATAATGCGCGCCGGGTTCGAACTCCGTGACCGGTATCCCCATGTCATTCGCCTCTTGCAAAAAAGTTTCTCCGGTCCGAGTTTGCAACAGCCCCCAAATATTGTTCGGTCCTGCAGTGACAATTTCAAAATCACTGCCATCAGGCCGGAAGCGCGCAAGCTTGCACGCGACAAACGGCTTTTGGATCGCACCGTCCGAAAAAGGCAAAGCTCCAGGGCGACGCACGGTGGAGGAATTGAAAAGCCCTTGGGCAAGATAAATCCACGAGCCGGGAGCACGCTCAAATTGGTGCGGCATCAAGTGTGAATCTTGTATCCCAAACCCGTCGAGAATGACATCGTGCTTGTCCGCCTTCCCATCCTGATCGACATCAAGATAACGCCGGATTTGCGACCCGTATTGCACCATGACACCATGGCCATCCAAGTCCGGCAGAATACCTAACGGAAGCGCTAACCCATCCACGAAAACCCTCGGGGTATGCGGACCTGGTTTCTCAGGTTCGTCAAAAACCAACACGCGGTCCGCGCCACCCCGTGCATACAGGGCCTCCGCATTGACCCGATCCTCATTGGCATCCATCGGATACTCCAAGGCACTCATCGTCCACAGCCTCCCGCGTGCGTCCCATGCCATCGAAACCGGTTTGCCAACACCCTGTTCTTCAGAGGCAACAAGCTCTGCGACAAATCCCTCAGGCAGGCGAAACAAGTGCCGCTCATCCTCAGGCGTCTTGGCAGAACTTCCAACAGCCTTCGGAACCGGCGGGGCAGGCGGGATCGCATCCCATGTTGGAGCACCTGGCGTGACTGGCAGTTCCTCGATAGACAGTTCCTTGACCTGCACCAGCAAACTGCCGCCCGAATGCACCTGTATGCCAAGCCGGCCAGTCAGTGGAATTGAACTATCAGGCTCTGTGAAATCGAAACTCAGGCAACCATTGATCCACGAGCGAATGCGGCGGCCCTCAGCTAGAATTCGATACTCATTCCACTCCCAATCTTTAACGGCAGCGGCAAGTGCACTTGGGTTGCCCGCCCCCGCAAGCTTGCGATTGCGGCGGTGCTCATCATATAAATCCCCCCAATATCCGATTCCCGCATCCACCTGATAGCCAGTCATGCTTGCGGCCTTCCCCTCGCGCTTACTACGCACTTGCACTCCGGAATTCATAAAACCTGCGCCAGCCACCAAACGTATCTTGAAGCTCAAGTCAAAGTTCTGAAATTCACGCGAAGACGGAAGGAACAAGTTCTTCGGCACCCGTTCATCCAGTGAACCACCGACAATCATGCCATCTTTTACCTGCCACCACTTTTCATCTCCAACAGGAACCTCCCAGTTGGCCAAGGTCTTGCCATCGAACAACGAAATTGAACCCGCGTGCAACTGCGGAATCAACACACTCATCAGCAGAAGATATCTCATAAGCCAAGCCCTCGATTTTCGAAGTCAAACACCAACACCCGAGCCAAGCATGGAACAACGATCTCCTTCACACGCTCGTGCTCTGGATGCGGCAAATAGGCATCCCGACTTGCGGAGTGATCAAAGGTCATAATGAAACCATGCGTGAAGCCATCATTCAAGCCCTCCGGACTTTCATAAGCGCCATGCTCCAGCGCCAGCAATCCTGGAATCTTGCCAACCATCCCCCGCATTTCCATGAAGCAGGCATCAATTTGCGCAGTCCCTACCTCCGGGTGAAACTGAAACATGCCGTAATGTCGTATCATTGATTTGTTTTCGTTTGATTGATTGAAAGCAGTTGTGAATTCGACACGCAACCGACTGAACTTGCCTGCATCAATTCCAAAAGCTTCAGCGCACAGGCTCTCGCAAAAACTGGACTGTTAATTTCCTCGTCCCACACGTCCACCGCAACCTTGGAATTCTCCAAAATCGCTTGAAACAGGGCTTCATCGGCAGCAGGATCATGAAATGGCTGGCCCACCGCACTGATCACACTGATCGCACGGCGTGGCAGCAGGATCGCAGCAGGTGACTGATAGCGATTGACCTTCTCTGCCAGAATCTTGCCGAGCAATGCACATTCCTCCGGCGTTGTCCGCATCAAGGTCACTTGCGGGTTGTGGATATAAAAATTTCGGTCGGCGAATCGATTTGGGACGGAACTTCGTTCACCGAAGTTCACCATATCCAGGCAACCGGGAGCAATGACAGCAGGAACCTTCGCCTTACCGGCAGCATCCATGCGCAAAGGTCCAGCACTCAACACACCGCCCACCAATTCATCCGCCCACTCAGTTGTAGTTAGGTCGAGCACCCCGGCAACCATCCCGCTTTCAATCAAGGATTCCATAGAACGCCCGCCTGCGCCAGTGGCTGCGAATACCAACACTTCATAGCCCGCTTCCTCCAACACGCGCTTGGCCTCGGTCACACAGTCCGTGGTGTTTCCAAACATGCTTGCCACGACCAAGGGCTTGCTTTCCTCCATTCGTATTTCAGCCTCCACCATCCCGCAAACCGCAGCGGCCGCACGCGAGAAGATCACACGCGAAAGGCGGTTTAGACCCGCAATGTCGGCAATGCTTGGCATCATCGTGATGTCTTTGGTGCCCAAATATGGCGCAACATTTCCAGCAGCCATCGTCGAAACCATCAACTTTGGAAACCCCAGCGGCAGCGCTCGCATCGCCGACGTCGCAATGGCTGTCCCACCCCCACCACCTAACGAAATAACTCCTTGAATGCGTTCCGACTGCACAAGTTCAGCCAGCAAAATGGGCGCGGCCCGACTCATTGCCACCACGCACTCTCCCCGGTCCCTGCGCGCGGACAAATCCGCAAGATCCAATCCGCCCCATGCGGCGACCTCCTCGCGACTGATGTCCGGAATGACGGTAGGCGGAGCGCCGCTACCAACATCGATCAGCAAGGCGCGATGCCCACGCGCGCGAATGCAATCCGCAACAAATGCATGCTCCGCGCCCTTCGAGTCGAGTGTTCCGAGAACCGCAATCGTAGCCATGCGCTTAGTTTTTCCGTTTGACGGAAATGGATTTGAATTGCCGGGTGATGTTCGTCAA
>JBILPN010000146.1:0-7588 GCA_044373865.1 Luteolibacter sp.
CAAAAACGGCTATGCCACCGGACATGCCGGAAAGTGGCACATGGCCAAGGACCACTTCTCTTTTCCAGGCCCGTTGGACCAAGGGTTCGAGTTCACCACCCACCGAATAGGCTACGATACTAGGGGGGTCCAAAGCGGCATGCCAAATCGGCTCGTGGGATTTGCCACATCCAAAGCCGACGACCCCTACCAACTGGATGCCGAAGGATTTCCTACCGACCCGGTGACCGAAGGTGCGTTGGAGTTCATGGAGAAGAACAAAACCAAGCCCTTCTTCCTCTACTACGCCACATGGCTGGTTCATTCCCCCATCCAATCACGCAGCAAGAAATTGTTAGAAAAATACTGCGCCAAACTGGGCGTCGATTACCCCACGAATCCAGAGGGCTGGGAACTTGAGGGGCAGAAAAACTTCTACTATTGCGCCATGGTGGAAACGCTCGACCACTATGTCGGAAAGCTCGTCGGGTTTCTTGAAACAACCGACGATCCCCGCAACCCCGGCCACAAGCTGATCGACAATACTTTCATCTTTTTCACCTCGGACAACGGCGGCATGGAGGAGCACCCGGGGGAAATCATCACTGACAACGCGCCCCTTGACAAAGGCAAAATGTCCGCCAAAGAGGGCGGCGTGCGCGTGCCGTTTCTAGTGGCCGGTCCGGGGATCGGCGAAGGGCTTCAGAGCGAGGTCTTGGCGAATGGCTTGGATTTCTACCCGACCATCCTGTCCATGGCAGGAATCAAGCGCCCGGGCACCAAGGTATTCGATGGTTCCGATTTGTTTCCGCATCTCACCCAGGATCCTCAAGATGGATCACTTGTTCGCGGCCCGGATGGGAAACCCCGCAAGGAAATGGTTTGGCATTATCCCCACGGAGGCGTCACGGGATATCAAAGCACGCTCCTATCGGGGGATTTCAAGCTGATCCGCAATTACATCCACGAGGGATCGCTCACGCCTCCATTCGAGCTATACCAACTGGGTGAAAGCAAGGGAGCCGATACCATCCGCAAAGATTGGGAGGAGAAGCAAAATCTGGCCGCAGCAATGCCAGAAAAAGTCGCGGAGTTAGACCAGCGCCTGACGCGGATTCTCATGGAGATGAAAGCCAGCTATCCCTACCTTAACCCTGACTTTAAGCGGCCTTTTCAATACAGCAGGCAGGTTCCGACTGTAACCGAGTGCACTGTGAAGGAAGGACGACTGGAAGCCCGTTTCAAAGAAAACGGATCGAAGGTCGTCCGGGCTGATTTGATTTATGCCACCGATGGCGGAACGAATGCGGAGGAGTGGTTCCGGGCCCCCGCTGAGATCGGCAACAACGGGCAAGTGCAAGCGCTCGTTCCCGCCGGGGCCACGCATTGCTACCTCAATCTCGTGGACGAAAAGAATTTTTTGGTTAGCCACCCAAGGCCAGCCCAAAATCCCTCTGGTCCTGAGAAAATCGCCTCCTACTCCGGCACTGCGATTCCAGTGGCACCACTTCCCTAGCCGGAAACGATCAGACAAAGTGCCTTGATCCAGGAGCGAGCAAGGCAGGAGCGCCAACTCCACCAAATCGATTCCACAATGCAGGGAAAAAATCCGAGCCATCAGTCGCCGTAGCCCTTGGTGAAACACCATTGACACCCATTTACCAAAACTAGGTCGCCACTAGCAAGCAAACCATGAAACGATCACTCCTCTTGTTCACTGCGGGACTTTGTCTCCTCTTGTCCTGCAAAGCATCCGTTTTACCAAAGATCGCCGCCACTGACAGCGGCAAGAGCGGGCCCGGTGCACAGACGATCAAGGGCGACAATGTGACCTTGTCGTTGTCGGCGGACGGCAAGCTGGTCTCCTATACAATCGGCAACGGCACGAACCTACTCCGCCCGAACGATCCCGGCCCGGGGTTCTACATGACCATCGGCACGGGGGCGGCAGAGAAAACTATCCCGTTCGTTTCATCCGAATCCAAAGACGGGAAGCTGATCCTGACAGCCGAGGACAAGACCTGCGTAACACTCGCGGTGAATGCCGGCGACAGGTTCATTTCCTTCCGCCTCGAAAACATCAAAGATGTGATGAAAGACACGGAACCCACCTTGCATTTCATGGTGAATTTTCAATCCGGGGTTTTTCCGGAACTCGTTCCTTTCGACTACATGTGCCTCACGGGTGGCCGCCAAGAAACCGTGCGCTCCTACAGCAAGGCCACATGGCCGTATCTCTGGCAACGCGGCGACCATGACCCGCTCGGAGGCTTTGCCCTTTTCGTTCCGCGGAACGACGAGGAGCACAACGAGGCGCTGCTCAGCATCTGGACCGAGGAAACAATGCCTCACCCGAAAATCGAGGGCGAGTGGACTTATGAGCGCGCGAAGGAATGGGCTGTGGAGTGGAACGAGAACGCCGAGGACACGACGCACCTGGTGATCAGCGCCGAGAAGCCCGAGGATTTGGATCCGCTCATCGAATACGCGAAAAAGTTGAAGGTCAGCCGTGTCTACATGCACGGCGACACTTGGCGCGGAGGGTTCTGGCCCAAGGACCACGATGCATTGTGGGTGAACACCAAGGTCTTTCCGCGGGGCGAGGAAGACCTGAAGGTTTTCATCGACAAGCTCAAGGCGCACGGCATCGGCACCATGATGCACACCCTCTGCTACGGCATCCCGCCAGAGGGCTCGAAGTATATGGGCAAAGGGAAAAAGACCGAGCGCCGCCTAGCCAACTGGGGCAAGGGCAAGCTGGAGCAATCCATTTCCCCCACTGACACCACCATCTTCTTCCGTCCGGACCCGGCGGCGAAATCGAAAAAGCCGATCCCTTCAGACTCCACTATGTTGATTGGCGACGAGATCATCCAATGCTCGATCACGGACACCGACAAACTCGTTTGGACCCTCAAGAACTGCAAGCGCGGGGCGGAGCCGGCGGCGCACGAGGCCGGCATCGAGGTCATCGGACTCATCAAGCCCGGCCAAAATTTTTACCCGGACAGCAGGACAAACCTGCCCGAAATCACCGGCAGGGACTACGCGGAGTTTTTCAACCGCCTCGGCGTCGTGCACCACGAATTCGACGGCAAGGAGTTCCACGACGATACGCCGTGGGGGTTCCCGAAGTGGGCGATGTTTGTTTACCAAAACACGAAGATGCCCATCACCACCAACACCTCGAGCGGCGGCGTGAACCCGTGGGATTTGATGTATCGGTTCAAAAAGAACGGGGCCGAAAAAATCCGCAACAAAGGAAGCAACCACGGTTGCGGCAGCGGCAATGTTTCATTGGATCTCGATCGCGACAACCGGCTGGCCACGAGCCCGATCGAGAACCATTTCACCATGGCCCAGGCAGCGGCGAGCAACGCACCGGGATTTGTTTTTGGAAAGCCCGAGCCAATGTTTGGCATCTTCCCGCATGTCATCCAAGAACACGGCCTCGAGGAATTGATCGCCGAGCAGTTTACGGTCTGGCGCGAACTCACTCCCAAGCTCACTCCGGAATTGCGGAAGAAAATTTCCGGGACTTACAAGAGGAACCCTGGATCCCACCATAACAACGCCAAGATCCTCTACGAGTCCCGGCGCGCCGGGGTCGGCTACGAACTCCAGCCCTTCACCGTCATGACCCGTGGCATAGAGGATGCGCCCTGGACGACGGTGCAGGAATACAACGTCCTCATGCCTCGCCAGTATGTCACTCCCGGCATGCGTGTGAAGTTGGACAACCCCTTCGAGCGCCAAGCGCCCCAATTCATCATTCGCGTGATGAATGGCTATACTAACTCGGTGGCGGACACCCTGCGCGCTGCACCCAACAAAGAGATGAGCAAGGATATGCAAGAATACCTCGCCGCAGCAGGTGTGCAGATAGACAGTCCCGCCTCGACTTCCGCCGCCACACCCTCCGCGCCGGGCGCCGATCCCTATCGCTTGCAGCCCAAAGCCGCGCAGATGGAGAATCCCGGCAAGCACGTCTTCGCCGATGTCGGCGAGGTTCTCAGCGTTTCTTTGAACAACCCCACTAAAGATCCGCTTACCCAACAGAAAAATCTCCCTGGTCGCAGGTTCAAAGGTAACTCGCAAAACGCCCGCGGCCTCGCTCTTACCGTCACTGGTGACAGCAGCGGTGCGCTCCTCGTGATCCAAATCGGCCTCGCCAATGATTATGTCATTCCCATCGACTTCACCGGGCGGAAGGACATCGTCATTCCCGTCAGCGAGACCGCGCACGCACTGAGCGCTTGGGGGATGCGCCACGGCACGAAGGGGGCCCGCCACGGCCTTTTCCACGGCTACTTCATCGGATTCGGCCGGGTTCCCGCCAACACCTACGCAAAAGTCCTGATCGAAAACCTTAGGATGCTCGGCGAGAAACCCTCCTCAATCACAAACCCCGTCATCCACGCCGGAACCGGAACCCTCGCCATTCGAGGCGAAGTGAAAAGCGACCAATACCTCTGGTATCAAGGCGGCGACAAAGTCGGCATCTACGACAAAAACTGGAACCTTCAAGCCGAGCTGCCCGTCGTCGCGACCAACTATGAAGTGGACAAAGGCTTTTCCGAATACTGGATCGACGGCGGATGCGCCACCCCGCCGCCATGGTTCAATATACAATTCATCACCAAAGGCGAAACCATCGAGTTCGGCCCGCCACGGGACGGCCGATTCCGCGATGCGACCTCCAAGAGGGACTGATAAAAAAACTACAATCAAACACACGCTCGCAGTCCTTGGCCTTGGCATCGCCCTGGCCATTCCCACCCTTGCCGCCACGATTGCGCCGCTCTAACTCGCCCTTCGCTCTCCTACGGCGCTCCTTTTTCGGACAAACCTCCACAGAACCGCGCGGACCTTTGAGCGGGCATTGATGTGCGAGCTGAGCCTTTGGATGTGGTGTTGCTCACGGACTTGGGTGAGCCATGTTTGATTTCACAAGGCCGTAAAATGCCACGCAGGTCTTATGCATCATCCAAACAGACGATAGTCAGATCGTCGACTTCAGCGAAGAGTGCTTGGGCATGCAGATAAACAAAGACATAATGAAAAACTCAAGGATCATGGCGTATCAGCGAATGGTGATAGGATTCCTGCCGCTCGGTCTTGCCGCCATCGTAGCGGCGGCCGAGGCCGAACCTTGGGTGCGATTGTCCGGCGACGGACAAAAAATCGTGGTCGAGGCGGAGGGCATCACACGATTTACAGCGGTCTCATCGGCCGTTTTTGATACCGGCGCAGAGACCCAGCGCGTCGGGATCTCAGGCTATAAGCTGGTCGGACCTGTGCGCCAAAGCGAGGGCACGACACCCTTCGGCGAGGCGGTCATCAGTGAGGCGACATTTGGCAGCAACGGCGCGCCATTTCAATACACGCTGACGTTGAAGCGCCTGAAAAACTTGCGTGCGTTCACTCTGCAAGGCGTGTTTCACAACCGCAGCGACAAAGACAGCCGGCTCCACGCCTTCGATCTGCTCGATTCCCGCAAGGGCGCGGGCGGCAGTTTCGAAGTGCCGAACAGCGACGAGTGGCTGGTCACGCCGCTGATGGAGGACTCACCGGCGGTTTCCCTGACCGTCGCGGAAAAGCGGCTGAAAGAAGCGGCGCTGGTCTATCACAAAAATGGAACCGGCTTCCTCGTCGGTCCGGTCGGTCCCGCTGAGGCTTACACCAGCTTCCAGGCGGTGGAAAAAGCCATCATCGCCGGGGTGGAGATGGACAAGGTGCTCGTGCGTGCCGGTGAAAGCCGCCGCAGCGAGGAAATGATTTTCGCCTTCGAGCCGGTCGCGACTGCGACGAATGTCTGGACGCGCTGGGTGGCCGTTACCCACGGGCCTCGCCTCCATCGCGGGCCAGTGTATGGCTGGTGCAGTTGGTATGACCGCACGACCAAGATCGACGAGGTGCACACCATGGAGGTGACGAAGACGATCGAGGAAAATCCCGACGTGTTCGGCAAAGGTATCATCCAGATCGATGACGGCTATCAGAAAATGGACGGTGACTGGAGCGCGAACGACAAATTCCCATCCGGCATGGCAGCGGTGGCCAAGCGGATTCGCGAGGCTGGCTGCATCCCCGGTGTCTGGTTCGCACCGCTGATGATGCACCCGGATCATCCGTGGCAAAAACTCCACCCCGATGCCATGCAGACCGATGCCCAAGGCATCAACACCTTCATGAACGCCAATTCATTTCACCCGGCCGGAGCGAATTGGATCAACCCGTCGCATCCCGAATCGAAGAAGTTTCTCACCAACATCATCAAGGATGCCCGCGACAGTGGCTTCGGCTACATAAAGATCGACTTCAATGGCATCGGCAACAAGTTCGTGGACCCAACCCAGACTCGTATGCAGGCATTCAGGGAATTGTATGCGGTGTATCGCGAGGCGGCTGGAAATGACATGTATATCTTGTCCTGTCTTGGCCAGCCGACCCGTGGAGTCGTTGGCTTCATTGATGCGGCGCGCGTGGGGCCGGATTCGCATCCCGCCAGCTTGAATCACTGCCTGGACTCCGTCCTACGCTTTCAAATCTATGACAAGGTCTGGTGGCAGAATGATGCGGACGTTTCCTACCTCGCGAAGAAGCTGGAAAGCAGGAAAGTCGGTTATACGCCCCAAGGCGAAGGCATGTGGAGGAGCTGGCACAATATCGTCGCTCTCACCGGCGGCACCGCCATGATCAGCGAGCCGATTCAGATGCCAGACGTGAAAGCAGTCTGGCGGAACTATGAAATCATGCGCCCCGCCAGCCGGGAACCGGCTCGCTTGCTAAGTTTGGGAAACTCGCCTGTGAACGAGATCTTCGGATTTCCAGCCAAACGCCCC
Source organism: Luteolibacter sp. (assembly GCA_044373865.1). Classification (GTDB taxonomy): domain Bacteria; phylum Verrucomicrobiota; class Verrucomicrobiia; order Verrucomicrobiales; family Akkermansiaceae; genus Luteolibacter. The sequence goes on from JBILPN010000146.1 coordinate 6,825, forward strand.
TACGGCGACTTCGCGGTTTACAACCTCTACAATCCGGGCAAGGAAGCGAAGTCAGTCTCCCTAGACTTCAAAGCAGCTGGCCTGCCGACCGGTGTGGACTGCGCCGTCTTCGATTTCTGGACTAACAAATATCTCGGGAACGCCAAGGACTCCTACACTGCCGGGCCGCTCGATCCGCTTTCCTCCAGCCTCCTGCGCTTCACGCCATTGGATGAATCGCGCGCCGAAACTCCGATCCTGATCGGTTCCAACCTGCATTTATCCATGGGAGCCACCGAGATCGAAAACATCCGCACGAGCGCTTCAGGCGTTACGCTGCAACTGAGTGATGCCGGGGCACAGGACGGAATTCTGACCTTCTTCAGCCGCCGTTCACTCATCGTGAAGTCCTCCGAAAACTGTTCCGTGTCTTCCGTGAAGAATCTCGGTGACAATATCTGGCAGGTGAATGTCGCCGGCCGCAAATGGAACACCGCCCAATCGATCGAATTGGGAATCACGGATCGCCTGCCCTTGTCCACGACCAGTTCTATCAAATGATCGCAGTAAAAAAAACCATCCTGACTCTACTGGCCGCCTGCCTGTGCCTGCCCGTGTTCGCAGTTGAAAACCTCAAACCCGTCGTCGGCTGGGAAGAAGTCGCGTCAGGAGTTTGGAAAGCAAAAATCGGCGAGCCTGACAAGGAAATGGCCTACACCAGCCTCGCCGCGAGACCGCCGCGGATTGAAACGCTGAATGCCTTGCCGAAAGTTCCATTTCCATTC
>JBILPN010000147.1:0-7572 GCA_044373865.1 Luteolibacter sp.
CTCTACCCTTGGAGATCATCACGCGATCAAAGTGGATCGGCCAATTCGGCTAGTGATTCGAGTTTCTTAAGCGTCAGCAAGCGATCAATGTGCCGGTCCTTGGTGCTCTTGAATGTATTCCTGTTTCAGGCCAAGCGCTTCTGGAGCATGGAGAACGAGCATCTTCATACGCACATCGGCGGGCACCGTTTTGCGGGTTGCTTTGGAGACGAAAATCATCAGCAGAATTGCCGAAGGAACCGTCCAAATCGCCGGTTGCTCGGATAGAATGCGCAGCAAGGGATGTTCACGCCAGAAAAGTGTCATCCCGTCCGGCACCCATTCCTTGCCCGCCGCAAGCGCCGCCGCTTGACCGCTCTTTGCGATGATGTCGCTCATGCTTGTGAGTGTGACGCAGGCTAGGGCGAGCACGCCACCACCTAGCATCCCCGTCGCGGCACCCTGCATCGTCATACCCCGCCACCATGCGCTCATGAACAGAAGTGGGAAATAACTCGCCGCAGCGATGGCGAAGGCCTGCCCGACCATGAAATTGATGTCCAACATTTCAACCTGAGTCCCTAACAACGTGGCCACACCGCCGACCAGCACCGCCGAAATCCGGAACATCCGCATGCGTTGCTCAGGTGTGGATTTCGGGCGCAGCATGCGACCGTAAATATCATGCGCCACCGCACCTGTCATGGAGACAAGCAGGCCGCTGAAGGTGCTCATGAAAGCGGCGAAGGCTCCCGCGCAGGTAATTCCGCTGAGGATGGAGCCGAGAATGCTGTCTTTGCCGAGCAAGGTTGGTAGCTCGAGCACCACCTTGTCCGGTCCTTTCGAACCGACCGCATTGTAGAGTTCCGGCATGAAATTTCTGCCTAACACACCAAACACCGGCGGGAATACATAGAAGACGCCAATGAGGATCATCACCCACATGGTGGTTTTTTTCGCGGCGACTCCATCGGGGTTAGTGTAAAATCTAACCAAAATGTGAGGCAGTCCCGCAGTCCCGCAAACGAGCGCGATGATCAGCGAGTAAGTGTATAGTAGGGAAAGCGGCCGCGCCTCTTCTGGAGTAAGCCCTGCCGCCTTCGCAGCCTTGGTCGTCAAGGGGCCGAATGGCGATACCCAAACCTCATCCGCCGGTGCTTTTTCAGGCAAAGGCTTGCGCACATGCACCTCATCCACTGTCTGCACAATCGCCGCCGGACTGGCGCTCGGTTGGTTCATGGATAGATTTTTCCCGTAGCCCCCATAAACGGATAGGAGAACGAAAATTGGCGCGGAAATTGCGAACATTTTGATCCAATACTGGACGGCTTGCACCAAAGTGATGCCCTTCATTCCACCGAGTGCGACATTGAGCGTGATCACCGCGCCCACCACCACCACGCCCACCCAGTAGGGCAGGCCTGGTAAGATGTAGGACAGTGCGGTGCCTGCCCCTTTCATCTGCGGCATCGTGTAGAAAAATCCAATGAACAGCACAAAGCAGACCGCGATGCGCCGAAACAACGGCGAGTCAAAGCGCCCTTCCGCGAAGTCGGGAATCGTGTAAGCTCCAAAACGCCTCAGCGGGCCTGCGATGAACAAAAGCAGGAACAAATAACCGCATGCATAACAAACCGGATACCACAGCGCATCATAGCCCGATGACATCACCATCCCCGCGATGCCCATGAAGCTGGCCGCGCTAAGATACTCGCCAGAGATCGCCGATGCATTCCAGCCCACAGAGACTGAGCGACCGGCCACAAACATGTCAGACGCCGACTTAGAACCCTTCGCCGAGCGGAATCCCATCCAAAGCGTCACCGCCACCGTGATGCCGGAAAAGGCGAGAATCCATGGATCAATTTCAGAGAAATTCATAAATTTTAATTTCGGTTAGTTTTAGGACTGACGCTTGTTGCCCTCGGCGGCAAGGCGGACTTCGTCGGATTCAAGAGCCATCGACCGCGTGATGAACAAACGGGCAATGATCCAAACGTAGGGAAAAAAAAGCACCCCGAGAATCAACCAGCTCAAGGTGAAGCCACCAACCTGCTTTGCCATCAATTCCGGCGCAAAATAGTTCAACAAGGGCAAACCCAGCAAGAGCAGGAAAAATGCGACAGAGCACGAAATTGAAAGCTTCAATTGGCGCTTCATCAGGCCATGGAGAAATTCCTCGCTGTGGATAAAATCAGTTTCCTTCGGTGGTGTCTGGGACATCGGCTTGGGTTTTAGGGTGTTTGGAAATGACGCACCACTTCCTGCGGAACATGAAAACAGGCGGCACTCGCCTGCCGTCAAGAACCATTTCAAGGTGGGAGGTGGACATGCACGCCATTCAAGCCCTGAAGTTCCGCGTTTGACAGTCACCCATTTCAGTTATGCTCCCCTCCTCGCGCCAGAGGAACTCCGCTCGACAGCGCCGCCCATTTCATCCACTAATCCGCGCCCACCTCCATGTCCACCATCCAGGAAACCATCCACCAAATGGGGCGTCAGGCCCGCGCCGCCGCCTACAAGCTTGCGCAACTCAGCTCCGATGAGAAAAATCTCATTTTGCGTGCCATGGCGCAGTCGATCCGTGCCAGCGCGGACTCCCTCCTCGCCGCGAATGCCCTGGATCTCGCCGCCGGCCGCGACAAAGGGCTTTCATCCGCGATGTTAGACCGCTTGATGCTCGATGCCGCCCGCATTGAAGCGATGGCCGTGGGCATCGATCAAGTCGCCACCCTGCCCGACCCCGTCGGGCAAGTCATGGAATCTTGGACGCGTCCGAACGGGATTCGCATTGAGCAGACCCGGGTTCCCATCGGCACCATTGGCATTATTTATGAAAGCCGTCCCAACGTCACCGCAGACGCCGCTGTCCTTTGTTTCAAGACTGGCAATGCCACAATCCTGCGAGGCGGCAGCGAGGCCATTCATTCGAACCGCGCCATCGCCGCAGCGCTTGCCGGAGCAGGAGCGCCCGAGCATGCCATCCAGTTGATCCCATTCACCGACCGAGAAAGCGTTGCGGTTTTGGCAGGCATGGACCGTTGGCTCGACCTCATCATCCCGCGTGGCGGCAAGGGGCTCATCGAGACGGTTGTCTCGCTTGCGCGCATGCCGGTAATCAAGCACTACGACGGGATTTGTCACCTTTTTGTCGATGCCGCAGCGGATCAGGAAATGGCCATCGCCCTCACCCTCAACTCGAAAACTCAAAAATGTGGGGTCTGCAATGCCCTGGAGACCTTGCTGGTTCATCGTGACATTGCCGCGGAGTTTCTGCCGAAAGTCGCGGCCGCCCTCCGCTCCAAGCAGGTTGAACTCCGTGCCTGCGAGGAAAGCCGTGCCATCCTTAGCGACGCCACGCCCGCCAGCGAGGAAGACTGGAGCACCGAGTATCTCGACCTGATTCTGGCCATCAAAGTCGTAGCCTCCCAAGAAGCCGCCGTTCGTCACATCAATGAATACGGCTCGCACCACACCGACGTCATTGTCACCCGTGACGAGGCGGCGGCCGAGCGATTTCTGCGAGAAGTGGACTCCGCCTGCGTTTTCCACAACGTGTCCACCCGCTTCGCCGATGGTGGGGAATTTGGATTTGGCGCGGAAATTGGCATTTCCACCGACAAACTCCACGCCCGCGGGCCGATGGGCCTGCGCGAGCTCACCAGCTACCAATACCGCGTTCGCGGAAATGGCCAAATCCGCGGTTGAGTGAGGTTTTTTCCGCTCGCAATGATAGGTTTTTAAGATTTTTTCACCGCCATGACGCCCGCCCGTTCACGCATTTCCCTATTGCTACTGCTGCTGGGTGCAGCACCTGCGAAATCCCAAAATTTTTTGGATCCGTTGATTGTGACCGCATCCCGGACGGAGCAAGCAGCGAGCCAAGTTCCGTATTCCGCCACCGTGTTGACGGCGGAGTTTCTCCGTGAGCAAAGCCGCCGGACCCTGCCGGACGCACTGCAATATAGCCCCGGCGTGCTCGTTCAAAAAACGGCGCATGGTCACGGCTCGCCATTCATCCGCGGCTTCACCGGCCGTCAAAATCTCCTGCTTGTGGATGGCGTTCGCCTCAACAACTCCACGCTCCGCAGCGGGCCCGTTCAATACTGGAATACGGTGGACCCTTACTCGTTGGACCACATCGAGTTGATTAAAAACCAAGGTTCGGTGCTCTACGGCTCAGATGCCATTGGCGGCACGCTGCAAAGCTTCACCAAGTCATCCAAGTTCCGCAGCGCGAATCCTGGCCAGCCTTACCAGCATGGCTCGGGCACCTACGAGTTCCGCAGCAACGGGCAAGGCAGCCATGTCGGCCGCTTGGAGGCAGACACGGGAATTGGCGGGAAATTTGGTGTCCATTTGGGAATCACAGCCAAGGAATTCGGTGACATTGAAGACTCCGCTCTCGGTCGCATGGATGGCACAGGATACCCAGAAGAGGATTTTGACGGGCGGCTTGACTGGGCGATTGCGGCGGATTCCACGCTCACGCTGGCGCACAACCAGGTGAACCAGAATGGAATTTCCCGTTGGCACCGCACCCTCAAAAACCCCGGTTGGACGCATGGCACGCACGTCACCAGCCCTGGCGAGTTCACGGCAAATTCCTACGATCAAACCCGCTCGCTCAGCCTCCTCCGTTACGCCGGGGAAAATCCGCGTGCAGACGCGGCGCTCACGCGGTGGAGCGCCACGCTGTCCTACCAAGCGGTCGAGGATTTGGAGTTTCAAGACCGCAACCCAGTCAAGGATGAGCTCCGCTTCTCGCGGATCGACTTGCAGACGCTTGGCCTCGATCTCACGCTTGAGTCTCCGCTTGGCCCAGCAGCGCTCATTTACGGCTTCGATTTCTACCACGATGCCGTGGATTCCTCCGGCGAGAAAACCAACCGCGCCCGCTCATTTTCCAGCGAGAACCTCCCACTCGCAGACGACTCGAATTACGAATTGTTTGGAGCCTTCGCCCAGTCAATCTGGAAGCCGACCGAGTCTTGGGAATTGACCGCTGGCGCACGCTACACCCTAGCGCATGCCAAGCTCGGGCGCTTCACCGATGCGAACGGAGTGGCGCGTGCCGACGAGTCCAACGACTGGGATTCCGTGGTAGGCTCGATTCGCAGCCTCTACCGCATCGATCCCGCGTGGAGCATTTTCGGCGGGATTTCTCAGGCGTTTCGGGCCCCGAACCTCGACGACCTCACCGGAAATCTCACCTCCAAAGCCGATTCGACCGCGCTCGGCTCGACGCAGGTCTCTCCGGAGAACTTCATCACTTACGAGCTCGGCGCGCGCCACAGCACCGAGACGCTCACGCTCCAAGCTGCGGTTTTTTTCAGCGATGGAAAAGACCAGATCAGCGCCGTGCCACGTTCTGGCACCGATCTCAGCACCGTCACCACCAACGCGACGGACAGCGAGATTTATGGAATCGAGTGCGAGGCAGCATGGCGTTTTCATCCGCAATGGACGCTTTCAGGCTTCGCCGCTTGGCAGGAAGGCGAAGTGGAGGCGCCCCTGTTCATCGGTGGGCCGCTGGAGCGCAAATCCCTGCCGCGCCCGCTGCCACTCACTGGTTCACTGGCGCTGCGGTGGAGCGCGACTTCCGGGAAATTTTGGCTCGAGGGCCGCTTGCTTGGGGCTGATGACGAAGGCCGCATCACCACTGGCGATCAAGCGGCGGACGCGCAGCGCATCCCCACCGGCGGCACTCCTGGCTACATCGTCTCATCCATTCACGCCGGGTGGCGCGTGAATGAACGGTTTGATCTCACATGCGGCGTGGAAAACCTCGCGGACCAAGACTACCGAAACCATGGCTCCGGCCAGAATGAACCCGGTATCAACGCCATTCTGGGTGCCCGTGTGACGTGGTGATTTTGCGGCTGCCGCCTCCTCTCAGAGCGGCAGGTCGTAGCTGCGGCCACCGACGCCTTCATACCAGCGCAGATAGGCGAGATTGACCATCGAGTAGCCGCCTGCCGTTGGGTAGTTTCCGGTAAAATACCAGTCACCGCACGGGCCTTTGATTGACGCGTGGAGGTTCTCGATGCTTTGGAAAATCACCTCGACCTCACCATCCCACTCGATGCCTTCCGGATAGACCATGCGGCTGACCTCGGCGGAAATTTCCTCGGTGGTGAAGGCCTCATAGACCGCTTGCACACGGTTTCTGCGCTCGTGAATCGGCAAGTTCAGCTCCGCCTTGCACGCATCATAGATAGAGTCCAACAACGCTTGGCGGCCCGCCCGGCGGTGCAGGGCGACGGCGGCTTGGAAGGCGATGAATTTACCGAGCTCGGACATGTCGATGCCGTAGCAATCCGGATAGCGAATCTGCGGGGCTGTCGAGCAAACCACGATTTTCGCCGGTTTCGTCCGCGCGAGGATTTTTAAAATCGACTGCTTGAGCGTTGTGCCGCGGACGATGGAATCATCCAGCGCCACGAGGAAATCGCCCGGGTTCACGACGCCGTAGGTGATGTCATAAACGTGCGAGACCATTTGATCGCGGCTCTTCTCTTGGGAGATGAAGGTGCGCATCTTGATGTCCTTGTGGGCGATTTTCTCACCCTTCGGCCAATTTCGCAAAATCAAGTCATCCACCAAATCCGAGGTCAGCTCCCCGGCTGCGGCGGCCGCGAGAATCGAGGTCCGGACTTCCTGGCGGCGGTAAAGACGCAGCCCGTCCATCAGGCCGTAGTAGGCGGTTTCGGCAGTGTTGGGAATGAAGGAGAAGGTGGTTTTTTCAAAAGCCCCGCCGATGGACTCGACCACTTGTGAGACGAGCGCCGCACCCATGGCCTTGCGTTCGCGGTAAATTTGCGGGTCATTGCCGCGTGAGAAGTAAATTTTCTCAAAGGAGCACGGGGTGTAGCGCTGCGGCGGGGCGAAGGCGCTGTCCAAGATGCTGCCATCTGACTTGATGGTGATCATCGAGCCGGGATCCACGGCTTTGACGTCCTTGGCCTCAGCCTCGAACACGGTCATGAGCGGCACTCGCTCGGAGGCGAAGGCGATGACCTCGTCAGTGATGAGCATGTGGCAGGGGCGGATGCCGCGCGGATCGCGCATGACAAACATATCGCCATTGCCGATCACGCCACAAATCGCATAGCCGCCATCCCATGAAGCGGCGGACTCAGCCACGAGTTTTGGCACGTCGAGTTGTTCGGAAATGCGCGCAGGCATCTCCGGGCCCGGCACGCCAGCATCGCGCAGCTGGCGGTAAAGATCGGTGTGCGCCTCGTCCAAGTGGTAGCCAATTTCCTCGAGCACCGTCTGCGTGTCGGTGCCGAAGACCGGGTGCTGGCCGCGGTTGATGAGCACGTCGTTGAGCTCACCGGCATTGGTCATGTTGAAATTGCCGAGCACCATGAGCGTGCGTGTCGGCCAGTTGCTGCGGCGCAAATACGGGTGGCAGCAGCCTTCGTCAAAACTCCCGGATGTGCCGTAACGCAGGTGGCCAACGAGGATTTCACCGCCGAAATCGAAATTCCGTTTCACGCTCTCCGGATCTTTGTGATCCATCAAGCCCTTGCGTGACATTTTAAAGTAGCTCTTGATCTCCTTGCGGAAAATTTCTGCGAGAGCGTC
>JBILPN010000148.1:0-7542 GCA_044373865.1 Luteolibacter sp.
AATCTCGGGAATTCTTTTTTCTTCCAGCCAGCGGTAGGTTAGCACTGTGCCGACACGCTGATCATGGTGCTGTGCGAGATTGTTAAATCGCTGTTAGCGCTTGCGCCGTAGAAGGTAAAGCAACCCAATGCCGCCAAGAAGTGTGGTGGATGGCTCGGGGACTGGGTTCACTGCAGCAACCATAAAGTCGTCGGCATAACCCGAGTATTGACCACCGCCACCAGGAGTGATGAACAGGTGTGTGGCTTCCCAATTGATGAATGTCGATGGAGTAACGAGATCCTCCCCCTGTTGGGTCCAACTTACTCCCGCATTGGTGCTGGCCCAAAAGGAGAATGTATTACCAACCTTTTGCACGAGAAGTCCTGTAACAGCCTCATTCGCACCGACCGTGATCGAGCCGAGTGAACTATCTCCAATTCTGGCTGAGTAGATGTGATTCAAACCAATTGTGTTAATTGCCTCCAGCCTTAAATCGCCAACGGCCAGAACTGTCGCAAGGCTGCTGTTCCCCCCACCAAAGTTGTCCGGGGCAGACAGGAAAATGCTGGTTTGGAAGTCCGTAGCCATTCCAGCGGTATTGTTCATGACATAAGCTTGGGTGCCGCCATTGCCAGCGACGCTGGTCGAATTTACGAAGATGGAACCCGAACTACCGGGTGCAAGGGCCGGTCCCGCCCAGGTGCCATTGTTGCCCCCTAAGGCCATTGTCCGCCCGTTGCCAGACGCATCATTTTGAAGGTTGCTTGCCCATCCGAGACCATCTTCACCCAGCGTGTAGCGGACTTGTATGGCACCGGGTGCTAGCAATATTGCGGCGTTCGTTTGCCTCGCTAATCCGAGGGTGACGACTGTTACAATAGCCGCGAGTGCGGCGACAGATGTGTTTTTTGATTTCATGGTTTTGATGCAGAATCTTGAAATAGAAAGCATGGATTTGAGGGGCGCGGGTCCTTAGAGTTGGCTTACTCTGAGGCGGCCAAAGAGTTTTATGTGATTGCCTTTGGAGACGGTAATCTCCACCTGCTCAATGCCACCACCGAGGTCGGTGACCACGCTGGATCCACTGGGGATTGAAACGGATGTCCAGTTGCTGAGATCGCTGCCGTATTCGAAAATCTGAGTGGTGCCAGTGGCGTCCGCACGGCGAAAGTAGGTGAAGACGAATGTCTCTCCGGAGGCATTCAGGATTGGAAGAATGGTATTGGAAAAAGTCGAAGGATCGCCGTCTTTCAGAACGTATTCCATAAGGTTTGCGATCCCGTCATGATCGGGGTCCGCTTCTGGCAGATTGTCCGGAGATACGACGGATGGGTAGTTGGTGGCCATCCAATTGGCGTAGGGATTGGTGATCGGGCCGTTCTGCACCGTGAGGGTTCCAGTGCCGGTGATGGTTGCTCCCGAGTAGGAGCCAGCGCCATAAGTGCCGGCGTTTTGTTGCACACCGCCAAGCCAGAGTTCGTCGATCAAGTCGGAGTCTTCGCCATCATAGTCGAGTTTGAGGGTGGAGCCGGACGCTATAATGAGATCGCCGCTGTCGGAGAGGTTGATATTGTTGTTGCCATCGCCGAGAATGAGCGTGCCCTCGCTCACGGTCGTGGTGCCAGAGTATTGCTGGGGCACGGAGATTTCCAGACGCCCTGCGCCGGTTTTGGTAACGCTGCCGCCATTCCAAATGGTGCCCGTGACATTCAGGTCGCTGGTGGTGTCCGAACCAGTCTCCACATCAAAAATCGCGGTATGTCCGTTGAGGTTGAGACCTTGGTTTTCAGGACCGTTCTTTGTGCCGCTGAGGATACTCTGGATGCCGCCACGGGTGGCGAAGGTGTTGTCTCCTGTGAATACGAAACCGCCCGCGCCGCTGGCGATGGCATCGAGCGCGCCGCCGCCGGTGCTGTCGAAGGTGAAGGTCTCGCCAGCGAAGTTATAGCGTTGGCCGTTCACACGCAGCGTGGAAGCGCCGTTAATTCTGATGTCGCCGCCGTTGTAATCAGAACCGCCGTCGCCGCCGCCCTGCAATTCCAGGGTTCCGCCGACGACTGCCATGGTGCCGTAATAGGAAAGGGAGCCGGTGAGTGTTAGGGTTCCATCGCCGGTCTTGGAGTAGTTACCCGTTCCCTTGAGGCTGTTGTTTCCCCATGAAATCGAATTGCCGAGTGTTACGGACAATTCCATTTGTGCGTTGTTTGTCACGCCGTTTGCGAACATGCCACTGATGCCGGTGTTTTCAAGGATCAGAAGGCCACCGTTGACTGTGATGTCACCGAGATCGTTGCTGCCGCTGATTTTCATTGTACCTGCGCCCGTTTTCGTGGCGTAGCCCCAGGAGTTGTCATTGTAGTGGCCGAGCTTTCCGGAAACCAACAAATCCACGCCACTGTCATCGCCAGTTGCCGCCACGTTAAAGGTGCGGTTCTCATTTGCGATGACCCGTAGGTCGGCCGAGATGGTGGAAGTCGAATTTCCGCTTACGGTCACATCGCCGTTGAGGTGGTAGTTCCCCAAACCCGCGTCTGGGGCGGCGGTGGCGGCGAGTTCTCCTCCCATCAGGGTCAGTGGGCCGAGATTGAAGGAGGTTCCGGCGGGGGTATCGTTCGAAAGCTTGGCCTCTGCTGACAGACTCACTGGGCCAGAAGCAGGCAAAGAGTTAGCGCCGATAAGCGAGATAACGCCGCCGTTGACCGTCGTTCCGCCGCTGTAGCCGTTGCTACCGGAGAGTATTGCCGTGCCCGCACCTTCCTTGACGAGGGCAGCAGCTTGAAACCAGTTATTCAGCGCGCCATTGAGCGTGAGCGTACGGCCGGTTCCTACGTCCCAAGTCACGGCGCCTGCTACCTGACACTCGGTATCGATGCTTAGATTCATGGAGTCGGCGTCGATGGAAATAAGTGCCGACGGATTCCCTACGACATTGACCCCCATGAATAGCTTCTCGTTGGTGTCGCTGCCGATGATGATGTCTTGCCCGAGCCCGCTGACTAATGCGAGGTGATTCACGCCGAAGACGCCGTCGATGTTGACCACCCCACTGGTGGAGGCTGCACCGAAGTGATAGTCATTCCACTGAGTCCACGCGTTTTCCATCCAGTTAGTCGCGTCGCTTAAATTGGGATTGGTATCACCTTCCCAGTTGTAGATCGCAGAGTGGGCGGTTCCGCCTAAACTGAGTGCGACAGTTAGGAAAAAACTTGCGCGGTTGAGAGAGTTGCAGGCGAATGGGGGACGAAACGATTCTGATTTCATGGGATAATGGAAGTGGATTTTACCTGAATTTCGGCGAAGAGGCCTCAGATCAGTGACGGATATTAGGCAATTTAGGCCAATTTCACAATGACAGTTCATGCATTTCAGGCGACAGATTGTGCACAGGCTGGATTGGTACGATGTTTGGAGGATTGAACTGATCCTTTAAAATTCGTTTCTCCTGACCTTGGTAAACAACAAGCGATTCAGCTCTTGATTTCCCAATTAGAATCACCCTGAATTGTATGCTCGGCGGCATTCCAAGGAACCCCCCTTGTCGCTCGCCGATCGTTAATTCTTGGTTTTGTTGGTTCCAGTGAATGGGAGTGAGACAGAATTCTCCGCTTTCATAAGCCCAACCGTCCCCAGCATCGTCATAGAGAGCAAAATCGGCGTCAGCCCCGGGGTAGATGTGCAGTTCGATGGGTTCTCGTGAAATCTCCGAGCTTGATTGCACGACTGGGCCGATTGGCAGGATGGAACCCGCGCGCACAAAAACTGGAATCGACTCAAGTGGCGCAGCAGCATCGATGCGTTGGCCACCCGCATGAAACTCGCCTGTTTGAAAGCTATACCAATCGGCCCCCATCGGCAGATAGACCTCGCGCGATTGTGGAACTTCGTGAAGCGGAAGCGAGCTTGGGCCGTATAACATTGCTTGGCACACTGGGCAAACCAGGAGAGAAGGACCACATAGAAACTGGTCGTCTAGCTGGTGAGTGGCGAGATCTTGTGGGAAATCGAGAGCCACCGCGCGCATCATCATGCGCCCGTCGCGCGAGACTTCGGAAGCGAGCGTATAAAGATAAGGCAAAAGTTGGTAGCGCAGACAGATAGCAGCCGCAATGGCGTCATAAAAAGGGCTTCCGGGTTCGCCGAAGCGCCAGATCTCGCGGGCCGCGTCGGTTCCGTGAGAACGGAACATTGGCAAGAAGACAGCATACTGAGTCCAGCGGGTGTAGAGTTCGTGAAAACCGAGGTCGCGGCAGCCTGCGTCGGACGCGTCAGGCTGTAGAAGGTCCATGCCAGTGAGTCCGCGTGTTCCATCAGAGTATTCACCGCGCCAGAACCAGTATTCCGGATCATGATTGATAAAGAAGCCACCGATGTCCACCGTCCAGTAAGGCTCGCCAGTTGCACAGAAGTTTACGCCTTCCGGGATGCATTTGCGTAGAGTTTCCCAGGTTCCACAGATATCGCCATTCCAGCAGACCGTGCCATAGCGGTGTTGGCCTGCATAGGATGACCGAGTTAGATTGACGACGCGTTTATCTGAATTTTCCGACCGTTGACCTTCGAAAATTCCGCATGAATGAGGGAGCGAGTAGGTGTTGATGGATGCCCGGTCGAGGTATTTTGCGGCTTCGCCGACATTGATGCGCATGCGTTCTTCGGCGGAGAGTTTTTCGGTGCCTGTCCAATCCGCCTCGAAAGGTTCTGTACAGTCGCACCACCACGCGTCCACTCCGTGGGTAAAAAGTCCGCGGTTGACTTGCTCCCAATAGACCTTGCGAGCGGCAGGGTCGAAGGCGTCGTAGGTTGACTGATTGCCAAGCATTTTTCCATGTCGCAGCATTTCTAACTGGTTCGGACAAGCATTGGTCATGATCGGCCAGATCGAAACCATCAACCGGGTGTTTAGTTCGTGCAGTTCGCGAGTCATCGCCGTTGGGTCCGGGAAGCGTGTTGGGTCGAACGACTTCTGGCCCCAGCCCGCACCATTTGGCCATGACTTCCAATCCAGCACAATTGCGTCGAGTGGAATTTTTCGGCGGCGGTATTCTCGCACAACCTCGATCAGTTCCGCCGAGTTGACATAGCGCTCTTTTGACTGGATAAAGCCGAAGGCCCATTTGGGCAACATGGGAGCCTTGCCAGTGAGTTCGTGATAGAGTCGGGTGACGCCGTCGAAGTTGCCGCCGCAGATAAAATAATAGTCCAATTCATCGACAGTGTCGGCCCACCAAAGTGCTCCATTTTCCGTATCGCGAAAGGTCATGAGGGAGCCACAGTCCCAGAGCACGCTATATCCTTTGGAGGATACCAAATGCGGAACCACCATCTTCATATTTTGTTGATAGAGATCGCGCGATTTTCCACGAAGGTTGCCATAACCTTCTTCATGCGATCCAAGGCCGAATAGAGCTTCGTCATCAGCAAAGGTAAACTCCAGTTTGGCTTCAAAGGCATTGCGGTCAAAAACGGTTTCGTATTTCTCTGCCGTGGCTCGCGCGCCATCAATGCTAAGTCCATCGGCGATTGCCGCGTCTTTGTGGAATTGATTGCGTGTTACGCAATTGGGATAAAGGGATTTCCCGCCATGTGAAGGTTCGGCAAGGAGCAATTTTCCATCATGGTCCAGATAGCGAATCGCGCCAGTTGACTTCGATACCACCAACTGAATCTTCGACGTGGATATCACGAAGGATTCCCCGTGATCTAATAACTTATACTTGGAAAATCGAGTCGTTGAGATGATGATCAGACTCGTGCGATCAAGAAACGGCTTACCATGAGTTAGGGTTACACGGGCGATTGATGGGCTGCGGAATTCGATGCGAAGCCTCGAATCTCCGGCGGCTAGCACAACAGCACCTTGGTTAGACTCAAGGGAAAATTGGATGGATGTCTGTGAGGTGGTCACGGTCAATGAACAGTTGCGGGAGAACGTCGAGCTTCGAGATCCGCGTGAATTTTCGATTCCAAGCGTTCGTATTTTCGGTAGAATAACACTGGAAACAGCGCTAGTAGATAGAAAAACGCAGGAAGCCAAATGAAGCCAATTTCAATGCCACGCAATGCGCTGGCCGATTGAGTTGTGTTTGCGACATAGCCAGTGGCACCGAGGATCCAAGCGGGCAGAGCACCGCCCAGTCCGCTACCAGCTTTTAGGCAGAACGCCGCGCCGACAGCCGTGAGCAAGCCGGCTGCGCGCACGCCAGTTTTCCATTCACCATAGTCCACACTACCGGACAGCAGCGCGAAAGGCAGCGCCATAGCGGCACCGCTGGTAATGATTCCAGCGATCCAACCTGCAAACAAAAGCGGGGCGGAATGGAAGAGCACTCCGGAATAAAGCAGCGCTTGGCTGGCAATCGCCCCTGCGAGTCCTAATGCCCAGATGATGGACTTGCTCATGCGACGGCAGAGCCAGGGAAGAGCGAGGATGGAAACCAGTGATATCACATCCAAGCTATTTGCCAGTGCGGTGAGTTGCTTGTTTTTCCAGATGTAATCGAAGAAATACGGAGCCATCGAAATGCGTGCAATGAAAGCAACCCAAAAGCAAAAACTGCTTGAAAAGATGATGATCCATGGCCAGTTGCCCCTTATTGCCGAGAATCCTTCTAGCAGTGGAGCCGATTTCTTCTTCTCAATCACCATTTCTCGCAGGTTGCGAAAAGCAATTAGATAGAGAACCACGGAGAGCACGGCGAAAATAGGCATGGTCAGCATGAAACCGCGGCGATCATCGCCGTCGCCTAGCATTTTCACCAACGGGTAAGCCGTTGCATTCACCGCGAGCACGCCGATTTTCGACCCGAACATACGGAAGCTGGTCAGCATCACCCGCTCATTGGGATCTTGTGTTAGGGAAGAGAGTATTGAGGTGACTGGCGTGTTGATACCGGTGTAGAGAATGCTGCAGATCACATAGGTGATACCGCAATACCAAGCCTTGGCGGAGCCTTCGAGGTCCGGTATGCAGAAAGTGAGGACACCAAAGAGCGCGAAAGGAAAGGACAGCCAGAGGAACCACGGGCGGCTCTTGCCCCAGCGACTGTGGGTTCGATCAAAGACCATACCCCAGATTGGTGCGTCGATGGCATCGATCAGCCGTGCGATCAGAAGAATCGTGCCAGCAGTGGCGGCCGAGAGTCCGACGACATCGGTGTAGAAATTCAGAAGATAGAAGGAAATGACACAGAACACCAATTGGCCGGCGGCGTCGCTGGAAGCGTAACTGAGGCGACCAGATAGCGGCAGGTGGTAAGATTGCGGAGTGGGTGTCATTGTGTGGGTGCTTGGCTTTGTTAATCCATTGGGATGTTGAGACAAGGAACTGCCGGGTCAGATTTGGCTACAAGTATGGGTTGCGAGCAGAGTTATTTGGCGGGAGTCACCTTGAGCCCGAACAATCCACCAGCGGTGTAGCCATCAGGTTCGACGGTGAAGCGAACGATCGCTTCGACGGTATCGTTGCTTGTGCTAGAATGTAGCATGGCTGGCGTTATTGAATATTTCTGCTCGAAGAAGCTTGCAGGATGAGTGCGGAACAATTCTTGGGTGACAAGAGCT
>JBILPN010000150.1:0-7536 GCA_044373865.1 Luteolibacter sp.
GC
Source organism: Luteolibacter sp. (assembly GCA_044373865.1). Taxonomy (GTDB): domain Bacteria; phylum Verrucomicrobiota; class Verrucomicrobiia; order Verrucomicrobiales; family Akkermansiaceae; genus Luteolibacter. Next base: position 3 of record JBILPN010000150.1, read on the forward strand.
CCGTGAAAGTGCCATGGCCGGGACCTGTCAAATACAGGGTGCGCCAACTGTCGGTGCTGGTCGCAATATTCCCGGAGTTGCCAGCAACAGTCAGTGATCCGGCAAGAGAAGAAATTTCCCAGCGCGCACCGCCACCATTCAACTTCACACCGCCAGCCAGCGTGTTGTCACCGGAAACATTGCGCAGCTGTGCATGCCCCGGGGTGTTATGCATGGCCAATTCAAGCGGCCGCTCAAGGACGATTCCCCCGCCCAACTCGAGTGCGGCCACGGCCGAAGCACCCGGCAAAAACACAGATCCAGTCGCAATCCCTAAAGCAGCAGGATGAGTGATTCGAAGCGCCCCACCACCAATCACCGTACGTCCAGAATAGCGATTGGCAGTGCCTAAGCTGAGTCGTGAACTGCCAGATTTTAACAACGAAACCTCGCCGGACAGTGGTGACATCAACTCAAAATTGGCGGCACCATCTCCAACCACCATCAGATCGGACGACAACGACAATGGACATGAAATAACATACCGAAGATCCCCCGCCCCACTCGGATTTGCTAACAAGCGAAGTTGAGGATTGCTCCCATCCATGGATTGAAAAGACAGTCCGTTGCCAGTTAGCTTGATCACAGCATCACCCACCTGTGGCGCGGTGCCATCGAGAGAAAGCGCATGAACAGGCAGCGCCGATGGAAAATCCTGCACTGTCATTAGATCTCCCGAAGGAACTGTGGCACCCGTAAAAAACGCGGGTTGATTGACTCCATCAAGCCACGGTCCAACCCCACCGAACCAATTCGATCCCTCACTCCAATTGCGCCCACCAGAAATCGTGCGATCCACCCAAACCGGGGATGTTACATCCAGCAAAACTTCACCGGAACCTTGAGCGATTGAAGAATCCGTCCCATCAGCATCGCTATAGGTATAGACATAACGCAGCGGCCCGCGATAAGTGGAAGATGGCGTAAAGCGAAATTGATTTCCAACAATTTCCCCCATACCGGCATCAACCGCAGAAATGGGAGTGCACCCTAGATCATCCAATCCAAGATTGGCATTGCTGCCAGTGTTATCTCCATCAATCACCAGTGCACTGATCCAATCTGCGGGATTCGGGCCGGCGTCATAACCAAAATACAACTTCGCCGAGCTGCTTGGTCGATTGCCGCTTGCAACTTGATACGCAAGGCGCTGACCACGAACTCCGAGAAATTCAACACTGAAACTGCGGCCATGGTTCACCCCCGCAAGCACGAATCCTACCGCACGCACCGCAAGCGGACGACCATTCTCATCCGTTGTTGAAAACCCAAGCGCGCTTGCATCTTGACTGACCTCTCGATAGCAACCAAAGGTAATTGCAACATTGCCAAATGACGTGCCGTAGGATCCAACATACATTGCATTTCCTTCCGATCCCAACAAGCTGGGACTGCTGGTGAATCCACCGGCCGAAGGATTTCCAGTCGTATTCGCATTGACCTGATAGCGAATTGCCGACATCGCCGAGTCAGTTCGAATCTGATAGTTTGTTACACCATTGGCAGCACCCTTTCCTTGAAAACTGTTGGTCGGAACCTGTGAATCCACCCAATGACTCTGCACAGAAAAGCCAGGTAAAGCGGCCAAAATTTCCGGGGCCACCGCCGAAGTGGCAACCGCATCGGTCAGAGGGAAAGCATCGCTTGTCTGGGCATCGATTGCAACACGACCATGAGTTTGCGGGCCAACTGCTTCGGGTGGTGCAAAGCTTACCGATCTCAGGGCAAGCGGAGTGGGCTCCGCAGTGTCATTCGAGAGGATTGACAGATCCGTCATCACACCCGGCTTCAAGAGTGGCAAGCCCGTGGCGAAGCGCAATTGATAGTGCAGACTGTCCTTTCCTTCCAATGTCACCAAACGTCTCACTAGACCTGAGCTCAAGCTTGATGCCGCCCCGATCGTGATTGTTGGAGAACCAGCAGTTAGCAAGATGGTAAAGGACGCGCCATTCGGGTGATTCACCACCACCCGGTCGACCTGCTGCACAATGCTTGCATTCGCAGGATGGACCAATGGCAGGAGTTCATTGAATCCGCCGGAATGAGCAATCATCACCTCCACGTGAGATTCATCGAAACTCACTGTCTTCGACCCAAAAGTCGAGAGTGGGTAAGTTTGTGTCACACGCCCATTTTCAAGCGTTGTGATGCCGTTGACTGGATTGAGCGGCGTATCACCGACATTCCGCGTCACGGCGAGATTTGCGTTCTCATATAGAGAACCATCGCCCCCACTGCGACGCGTTCCACAAGTCCAGTTGCTGAGAGAAACCGCTTGCAGCGCGGTCCCAAAGCGCTCGTTCCAAAGAAGGCCCAGTCCAAAGTTTTGGCCACTGGTCCTGACAGCACCCGAGTTAAAGATCCCATAGTAGGAAGGTCGCCTTGCCGTCATCATGGTGAGAGTCGGACCGTCATGAAAGATTCGATTGAAGCGGTCGGAGGCTAGGCTAGGCAATTGATTGAACTCACCGGCACGCTGGGCAGCGGTCGGATGCCATGAATCAAGATTTTCTACGGCAGCAAATACAAAAGCAGGCTGATAACTGCTTGAGCTTGGAACCACCAATGCCCCCCATTTTCCAAACTGCGCCTGCACTTGCGCCCTGCGCGTCGATAGATAAGTTGCGTATTCATTGCTACTGCGAGCAAACGGTCTTGCTGATCCAAGCCATTCGCGCAGCGGCCCATCCTCTGCAAATTGGTAGGCGTGAGTGGTGCGCGTATTGATTCCTGAATTGGTGAGATAAAGCGGCAGGCTTGATGCTGGCTGCGGCAGCAGACTTGCCGCCAACCAGGCATTCCACCGACGGTCCGAACTGATCATCGTTGACAACAAATCCTCCCGCTGGCGCAGACGAGGAAGCATGATGCGTAGATTGGTCTCGTGCACACTTGAGTATCCAATATCGGGACCAGACTTTTCATAATAAAACCCAGCCGGACTTTGATCCTGAGCGGCAGCATCCCTGACCGCCTGAACGAAGGCAGCATCCAGCTGAGAATCCGGCCAGTTCTCAAGATAGATCAAGGCCGCGTGAAATGCACCGTTGAACTGATTGCTATACTGGCGTGCGGCTGCCCGCATGTCCGCCCTGGTAAAAATGGCCATTAAAGCACGCCGCAGCGCTACGCGAGAATTTTCAAGAACCGTGGCATCAAATGCCAATCCAGAATCCACCAATAGATCCAAAGCTTGGGCAGCGTGCATCACGCCAAAGCCAGTAGGTGCCAAGCTCCAGTTGCTTGCACTGTATTCAGCATAGAGACCATCGAAATCTCCATCAGTCGTTCCTGGTTGATTCTGAATCTGACACCACCGGAGCAGCATTGCCTCCAAACGAACACGAACCGCTGCGTGTCCATAATAAACATTCCATGGCCGATTGGCCGTGTAGAAATAGGCAAGAGGAAGCTGCATTTCCATGATGCGCGCATTGTAAACCTGATTGTCCTCAATCTGGCGATTGACCTTGAGGTCCAGAAATCCCCGATTGGCCCCAGTCTCAACCACTGCATTTGCAACCCGCGCAAAGTGGTATAGAAAATACGGAACCTCCAACTCACGGTCATCAAATTGACTGAGTTGGAGCTTGGAAAAATCCGCATCCGGAACTGCGGTCCACTGCGCACTGAGTGTTGGCCACAACGAACCGATCATCAGCGCCGCCGTGACCAAAGCCCGACGTGCGATCGCTGAAATCCGATGAAAACACATGAGAACCGGGAGAAATAAAATTACAACTCAGTGATCTTCACCGCCCTAACTGAGAAATCCCAGAACATCGCCATGCTTTCTTTGCCATGCGCTGGTTGCGCGGCACCGCCATTTGGCCAAGTGCTCCCCAGAGACTGGTTCTGTTCAGTCAGCGCACGAACCCGACCCGCCGAGCGCGGGCTGATTTGGTCGAGGCGTTTCGGCACCTGTGCCTCATTGTAACCCCACGGGTAACTGATATCGCGAGGAGGAACCGAGTTATCCATCAGTGGCGTTTGCCGATCCTCAAGGCGATAGACCACTGGCGGACTGGATATTGTGTTCTCCTTGATGGTCTTCATCAGTGAGGGACAACCATAGTTTGAAATCAAATACGGGCCAGCCGCCGAGTCCCTCGCTTGCTCCATGTAGGGGCCGATGTAAGTGACCAAACTCCTGGACGACTTATTGAAAAGTGCCGACTGACCGGTATTCAGAGGGCCAGGAAGAAGCCCATTCTTCTCCGTCACATACATTTGAAGGGCGTTGCCCACGCCGCGAAAATTTGAGACACATACTGATTTCTGCGCACTGTTGACGGCTCGTGACGAGACCGTGAAAACCATGGCAGCAAGGATGATGACAATGGTGATCACCACCAAAAGTTCGGTGAGGGTAAATCCGGGCGAGTGTTTAATTTTCATGATATGAGCGCGGTGTTCGAGGCTTGGTCTTTCAGCCCGCCGTCACAATTTGGAAAGCTGGGGCATATCGAATAGAAATCGGCAATCCAAGCCAGATTGCAAGGTGTGAGACGGGTCATACTATGTTCGATTGGAGACGGCACTTGCGTTCACACCATCATGGAATGTTCACAAGGAGTGGCAAAACTCATGACAAATTCAACCAGGTCCCGGAAGTTCGCAGTCGCCACACCAATGGTTTGGTCTGCACAGCCATAATAGACGTAAAGCATACCATTCACCACCACATTTGCAGTGGGAAACACCACACCATAAGGATAAATTCCGTTCCACTCAAAATCAGCTTCAGGTTCCATGATCGGATCTGGCGAGCGGGCAATCACCTTCGCTGGATTCTCCAGGTCCAACATCATCACCCCAACTCGATAGACCCCCGCAGCGTCCACCGCGTGATAGATCACAAGCCAGCCATGATCCGTTTTGATCGGTGGTGTGGACCCCCCGATTTTGCGCTCCCACTCCGCCTCTGCCTTGGCAAGCATCTCGCTCTCTGGCCATGATAGCAAATCGTCTGAATGACTGATCCAAATGGCAGGGTAATTCGTCTTAAAATCCGGGCCCACCCACTGCATTGGACGGTGCAGCATTACATACTTGCCATTGATTTTCTCCGGGAAAAGAATCACATCGCGGTCATCCACATCCGCGCGCGTGATGCGACCGAGCCTGCGAAACGAGCGCAAATCATCCGAAACTAGCAAACCGGATGCCGTGAGGTTCAACCCGAAAAGTGGTGGTAAAGTCGAGTCATTCGGGCTGAATGCCGCGTTGTTTTTCTGAAGCCAGTATTGCTTCGGCTTGTGCGCGCGATAGGCATAAGTGATATAGAAATGCCCGTCCAACTTCACGATTCGAGGGTCCTCGATGCACCCGGCATCCGGACCATCCTTGCTTGGAGAAAGGATGGGCAGCGACCCTTCACGCTCGAAGCGGATGCCATCCTTGCTGGTCGCCAAACCGAAATGAATCACATGCTCTGGATCATTTCCCGCCGCGCGATAGAGCATGTGAAAAACGCCTTTGTCATAGATCACCCCTGGATTGCATACCACGAGATTCTCCCAAGCACGGTCAGGGTTCGGGCGCAGGATTGGATTGTCTGGGTGTTTTTCGAGCTTCATGAAATTTAGGTCGGTCAGCGTCCTATCTCCATTGATAGATGAATAGCGCAGTGATGAAGAGCAGGATGAATGAAAGCACCCGATAGTTTCGGAACCAAGGAATCTCGCGCAAGGCCGTGCTTTCCGCGCGAAAAAAGGCAGGAGTCCAAACAAAGCGCTCGATGACCTCGGCAGACGGCGAACGCGTTACCAAGCTAACGGAAATCAGAATTCCCAAGGAAACAACAAAGAGGAGTGGAGCGACATACAAGAAATTCCATGAAGCCATGGGCGTTTGATCCCGGAAAAAAAGCAGCAAAACAGCGATTCCGAGGCCAGACAGCAGCGAAGTGAACGCAGCGGTGGCGCTTGCACGTTTCCAAAACAACCCCGCGAGAAAAACCGCCACCACGGGCGGAGCCATGTAGGCCAGCAGTTGTTGGAAGTATTTCACGACTGAGCCAAACTTCTCGATGTTGGGTGCCCATGATGCAGCAAGGATCACAATGATGATCCCAGCCAAATTGCCGATTTTGACGAGATTGCGAGCGTCCATGTTCGGCCGCAAGGGCCGGATGAAATCCATCGTTACAAGAGTCTGCGCAGAGTTCAGAATCGAGCTTAGCGTGGAAACCATCGCCGCGATGAACCCAATCACCACCAAGCCAATCACCCCTTGTGGCAGCAGATTGAAAACCATGGTTGGATAGATTTCATTGGGAGTTTTCAAGTCTGGAAAGAGCACCTTCCCCGCCAAGCCCGGTAGCACCATCACGAAAAACACCGTGAAATTGAGGGATGCCGCAAAAAGATTCCCCCAACGCCCATGCTCGATGTTCTTCGCACTCAAAGTCCGTTGCACCATCGCTTGACTCAGCCCCCAAAAGTAGAAGCCCAGCAGCGGCAGACTGATGAATAGCGTGGGCCATGGCACCGACGGATCATTGACGGGCCGGATTAAGTTCAAGTGCCCGGCGGGAGCCGCCGCCATCACCGCATGCCAGCCACCGGCTTTGTCAAATGCGATGAATGTTAGTAAAACCGACCCTAGCAACAATACCACCGACTGAATCAAATCCACCCACATCACCGCCGACAATCCACCAATCAAGGTGTAAGATGCTGCCAGAATTGCGATTCCCCAGATCACGGTTTGGAGATCTGCATTTGGAAAAATCAACTGCACCATCAAGCCGCCCGCATACAAAGTCACCGCAGCGTCGGCAAAAGTGTATCCAAGGACAGTGACGGCAGAGAGATAGTAGCGACTGCGCGAATCAAAGCGCCCTTCGAGAAACTCAGGCAGAGTGAAGATTTTATTCCTGAGATAAAAGGGCAGGAAAAACACCACAAAAAACACGATCGGCAGAATGGCGCCCGCGATGCCATAGTTAAAAACCGAAATCCCCGTGCTGTAAGCATCCGCAGACCAACCGACGAGCGACGAGCTTGAAACACACATGGCCATCATCGACAGCCCGATGAGCGGCCAAGTCATTCCACGACCGCCGAGAAAGTAGCCCTCCGCATTGCCGCGCGAAGCATGCCGAATGCCCCATGCAAGGATCAGGACGATGTAAAGAGCCATGACGACGAGATCCGTCGCACTGAGATTGATATTCGACATGCGGGTTTGGGTGAAGTGAGGCTTGCAGCGGTTGAACCGACAACTCCGTTGCCGTGTCCTAGATTTTCGTATTTGAGACGTTGCCACACACCGAATGGGTCGGTAGCTTGCTGACAATGACTCCGAATACTGATGCCCAACTTCACGGAATTGTCCATCCTGCACGGCGGAGAGTGCTGGTGCTTCTTGCGTGGTATGCGACCGACGTGTTTCGTGGGATCGCGCGATTTGCGAGAGATGCCGGTTGGATTTTAGACAGCAGTTACGAGCGAACTGGGGAGGTGCCAGCAGGCTGGCGAGGCGATGGAAT
>JBILPN010000149.1:0-7536 GCA_044373865.1 Luteolibacter sp.
TAGGCTTCGGTGCCTTTGTTATACATTTGCCGCGGGTCGAACTCTCCAACCTCCTCTGCCGCAGACAACTCAGAAACCTGGGAGAAAACCAAAATACCCACGATCCCAAGCGCCGCCCCTCGCGAAACCCTAGCAAGCCGGCCACCCGCTTTCCGCATCGGCTGCTCGCGCTTCTCACGACGACGCTCTCCAATGAAAAACTCCAACAATAACAAGGCCAGTCCCACTGCCAAGGGCCACTCGAAGCGCTCCAACGGAATTCGCTCCATCCGCTGATCCATCTCACTCTTCGGCACCAAACGCAATCGCTCCTGATAAATCGTGTCCAAACCTTCTGCCCCACGCCCCAAGGGGACATACAAGCCTTCGGTTTGCTCGGCGATCTTCTTTAACGTCGCTTCATCCAACTGGGTCTTCACCACATTCCCATTGGAATCCCGCACAAAATCCGTCCGCCCGTTCGAGTAACGAATTGGCATCGTCGCCCCCTCCGCACTGCCAACGCCCACGGTGTAAATCGTCATCCCCTTCTTCGCCGCAGCTTTCGCCGTGTCCAGCACCGATCCCTGCAAATCCTCTCCGTCCGTCAACAAAACCAACACACGCTGGTTGTTGCCACCCTCGTCGAACAAGCGCTCTGCTTCTTTGATCGCACTCGCAAGATCGGTGCCCTGCCGCGGGATCAAATCCGTATTGAGAGCGTCCAAAGATTCACGGAACGAATCATAATCAAGCGTGAGCGGACACAGCGCAAACGCGGAACCCGCAAACGGAATCAGCCCCACGCGGTCACTCTCCAAGCGTTCCACGAAGTCCACAATTCCCAAGCGCGCACGCTCCAAGCGGTTTGGAGTTAGATCCTCAGCCAGCATGCTGCGCGACGTGTCCACCGCAAATAGAATATCAATCCCCTTGCGCTTCACCTCGTGCCACTCATGCCCCATTTGCGGGCGCGCAATCGCCACAAACAACATGAACACGGCGACCAGCCATAGCGCTCGCTTGAGCTTCCTCCGCCACGGCGAGTAAGCTTCCATCAAACGCTGACGAAACCGCGGATGAATCAATTTCTCCAAAGCCAGCTCGCGCCGCCGATCAAATCGTAAAAACAAGCCAAGCGCACCGCAACAGACGAAAAGTCCGGCGAGAATCCACAAGGGCTGGGCAAATTGCAAAGCGGAGTCTTCCATGAGTTTAGGGCAAGCGCCTGAAGCGGGTCTGTTTCAAAAATAGCTCCAACAGAATCAAGGCCAATCCGGGAACCAGGAAATAGAGATACAATTCGTCATATTGTTGGAACTTCTTCAACTTGCGAGTCGTCGTCTCCAATTGATTGATCGATTCGTAGATGCTCTCCAACGAATCGGTATCCGTCGCGCGATACGACTGCGCACCCGTGGCGCTCGCCACCTCCTTGAGCATCTCCTCGTCGATCTCCACCTTCATGGTCTGAAAACGCGTCCTGCCAAATGCATCGGTCACTGGCACGGGGGCCTCACCACGCGTGCCGGCACCAATGGTATAAACTTTGATGCCCAGCGCCTTGGCCGCCTCACCCGCCGTCAACGGATTCACCGCTCCGGCATTGTTGACGCCGTCGGTTAGCATGATGACAATGCGTGACTTGGCATCGGAGTTCTTCAAATGCCCCACCGAAGCCGCAATCGCGGACCCAATCGCCGTGCCATCTTCCACTTGTCCCATCTTCACATCTGCTAGGCGCTTGCTGAGCCAATCGTGATCGAGCGTGAGAGGACTTACCAAATACGGACGCCCGGCGAAGGCAACCATGCCGAGCCGGTCGTTCGGACGCTGGGCAATGAACTTTTCCACCACATCCTTCACCGCCGCCAGACGGTTCACGGGCTTGCCGGCGAGCTTAAAATCCATCGCCTCCATCGAACCGGACACATCAATTGTTAGGATGATATCAATGCCGCTGGACTCAATGTCAGACGAACCCTTGCCATGCCGCGGCCTAGCAAGAGCGATGATCAACAAGGCGAATGATAGAAGCCCGAGAAACATCAGCAGCCCACCGAATTTCGAACGCGGTTGCGCACCAATGCTGCGCGCATCCGCCGTGGAAGGCATGCGCACGGCAACCGGCCGCCCCCAGCGCCCCTGCCAAATCGCGAGAAGCGGCAAGAGCAGCAAAAACCCTAGAACCCATGGATGCAGAAACTCGAAGCTCTCGATCATGATTTTCCGGCTTGGGGATTGGTGCGTGTGGCGGCGATCAAACCGCGCGCGGAATCCAGCAGAAGCTCCCGCTGCGGCGCGTCCAGACTCACTCCGGCAAACTTCGCAAGATCACAGGATTTGAGAAAACCTCGCAGCGCGTCGCTCTCACTGGCAAGTGGACCGTCCACCATCTCGGTCAGGTCGCGAAAGAACTCTTCCGTGCTGCGGCGCGTTGCAGCGAGGCTGAAGCGATCCGCCAGATATTGGCGGACGATTTGCGCCGCACGATTGGCGAAGGCCTCGGCCGCTAGATCTTCGTGCTCTCGCTCCAAGGCGGCCAGGGTGGCAAGCGCAATTTCCGGCGGACTCTTCCTCAACTCCTTTTTGCGGGAGCGCATCTTCCAAAGTGCATACGCTGCCGCCGCCAGCACCAAGCCGCCGCCGACTCCCGCCCAAAACGCGATCGGCATCGGCTCAACTTGCGGAATCTCCACCAGCGGCTTCGCCTCACGAATGTCCTCTTCCGGCACGGGTGCATCCTGCGCACTCAAGCCACCGATCAGGAAGCAACTGAGCAAGCTAAGGGCCAAGCAGACTCGGCCACGGCTCAAAATTTCTCGGGGATAATGCATCGCGAACATGGGGGATGATCAACCGGATTTCTGGCGACGATTGCGGAAAAAACCGATGAGCGCAGGCATCCAGTTTTCTCCATTGATGAACTCCAACAGGTCAATCCCCAGCGAGCGGATGCGCGCCGCGGTCAATTCACGACGTGCCAGGGACTGCTTGGCGTATGCTTCACGAACTTTCGCACTGCCTGTGTTGATCTCCACAACCTGCCCGGTCTCCGCATCCTCAATGCAGATTCGGCCAACATCCGGCAGCGTTTCCTCACGCGGATCAGTCACCGATACGGCAATGACATCATGGCGGCGGTGCGTCACTTGAAGCTTGTTCCGCAGCAGCTTCAAGCGCTCCTCAAACCCATCTCCAAGACAGAAATCCGAGACGAGGAAAATCACGGATTTGCGATGCGTCACTTGGTTGGCAAAGTCCAAGGCATGCGTGATGTCGGTGCCGGGATTGGCTGGCTGATAGTAAAGAATTTCACGAATCAAGCGCATGATGTGCATGCGCCCCTTGCCCGGCGGAATGTATAGCTCGACGGCATCACTGAAAAGAATCAATCCGACTTTATCACGATTCCGAATGGCCGATGCCGCAAGCACGCCGGCCGCCTCCGCTGCGAGCTCACGCTTGGAATCGACCACGCTGCCGAAGTCCGATGAGGCGCTCACATCGACCATAAACAAAATCGTCAACTCCCGCTCCTCCGTGAATAACTTGACGTGTGGCTCTCCAGTCCGCGCGGTCACGTTCCAATCAATCGTCCGAACATCATCTCCCGGAACGTAGTTTCTCACACGATCAAAGTCCATGCCGCGGCCTTTGAAAACGCTCGCATAACGACCGGCTAACGAGTCATCGACCAATCGATTCGTCCTCACTTCCATGCGGCGCACGCGGCCGAGAATTTCCGCCGCGCGGTTTTCCTCAGCCACGCTGATCGGCGTGCTTGGCTTGCGCGAGATCATGGCACGGGCAATTCGTCGAGAATGCGGCTGACAATCTGCTGGCTATCCAAGCCTTCCGCCTCGGCCTCGTAGGTGACCGTCACGCGGTGCCGCAGCACATCCATGGCGATGCTTTTTACATCATGTGGCGTGACGTAGGCCCGCCCGTTCAGGAATGCATGGGCACGGCTGGCGAGCGCGAGATTGATGGTGGCGCGCGGCGAGGCTCCCACCCGAATGAGTGGCGCAATGCGGACGCCATATTCATCTGGCCGACGCGTGGCGTGCACGAGCCGGACAATGTAGCGCTTCACTTTGTCATCAAGATAGAGGCGGTTTACAACGCTGCGCGCCTGTTGGATGGCCTCCAAACTTACGATCGGCACTGGAACCGGCATTTCCTCTGTGGTCCCGGCGAGATCCAAGACGCGGAGCTCTTCATCCTCCGTCGGATAGTCCATGACCACCTTCATCATGAAGCGATCCAGCTGCGCTTCCGGCAGCGGATAGGTGCCTTCCTGCTCAAGCGGATTCTGCGTGGCGAGCACGAAAAACGGCGATGGCAGGGTGAAAGTTTGTTCGCCGATGGTGACCTGCTTTTCCTGCATGGCTTCAAGCAAAGCACTTTGCACCTTGGCCGGGGCGCGGTTGATCTCATCTGCGAGAATGAAATTTGCAAAAACCGGGCCATGCTTCACACGGAACCGGGCTTCCTTGGGATCGTAAATTTCCGTGCCGACAATGTCTGCCGGGAGCATGTCCGGAGTGAACTGGATGCGGTTGAACTTGGCATTCACCAAGCTGGCCAGCGTCTTGAGCGCCAAGGTTTTCGCCAAGCCCGGAACTCCTTCCAGCAAAATATGGCCTTTCACGAGCAGGGAAATCAACAGGCGGTCCACCAAGTCGCTCTGGCCAATCAAATAGCGGCCAATCTCGCCGCGAAGGGGGTGAATCCAATGGGACGCCTCGCGAACGAGAGCCTCGGCTTCCGCAGGATTCACGATCGGCGGCGGTGGATTTTCCGTTTGGAGTGTCATGGTTTGGTATCGTTTTTTCTAAAAGGGTTGCAGCAGGTGAGGCGAGGTCGGCATCACGCACGTTTCAGCGCCATGGTGCCGCGCACTCGTCTAAAATCCGTGCAGGATCTTTTACGCAAAGCGGGCGCCGGGCGAAGAATGAACACGGCGGCCACCACATCCAAGCGCCAACTGCGGGATTTCCCAACACCGCCGCCGTCTGTGAGATTGGCCCGGCTTTTGCTTTAGAGGCTTGGCAGCGGACTCCTGCGGCGGAAATGTCGCCGCACGGCGGTCTCAATGATCCATTTTGCATGAAACCTTTGCGCGTCTTGAAACTCGGTTGGGAATTTCCTCCCCTCGTCAATGGTGGCTTGGGAATCGCATGCCTTGGACTATCACGCGCCCTGGCAAAACGGGTAAACCTAACGGTGGTGGTGCCCAAGTCCGCTCCCAACGCGCATTTCGAGGGCTTTGACCTCCGTGGCCTCAATCAACTGAACATCTCGCAGCTACAAGCGGCGGAGGCGGAATATCGCTACGAGAGTTTCGCACAAGTCCGCAAGGTGCCCGTCATTCTCAACCCTTACGAGGACGGCCAACTGCCGGAGGATCCGCAAACTCTCGGCAACGCCGCAACTGACCACGTGGCCTTCTCGCGAACCACCAGCCACCAACTGGAGGCCTTCAAAGTCGGCGAACTTTACGGCCCGGACCTTGGCTCGAAAATCGTGGAATTTTCCAAGGTGGCGGCGAAAATGGCCATGCTTGAGCCTTTCGATTTGGTGCACGCACACGACTGGATGACCTTCCTTGCTGGCGTGGAGGTCAAGAAAGCCAGCAGCAAACCTCTCGTCGTCCATGTCCACGCACTCCAATACGATCGCGCCGGCGCAAACGCTCGCGGCTGGATCTACGACATCGAGAAATATGGCATGGAAATGGCGGATCGCATCATCCCGGTCAGCCACTACACTGGCGAGATCATCGCCACTCACTACGGCATCGACCCCAAAAAAATCCGTCCTGTGCACAATGGCGCGGACCCAGTCACCCCTTTCACCACGCGAAAAAAATTTCCTGAGAAACTCGTGCTTTTTCTCGGCCGGCTAACCTCTCAGAAAGGACCGGAGTTTTTCTTGGAAACCGCCTCTCGCGTGATCGCCCGGAACCCGCAAGTCCGCTTCGTCGTCGCGGGCACCGGCGAGAAACTCCGCCCACTCATCGAGTCGGGGGCCTTCCGCGGCCTCGGCGCGCACTTCCACTTCACCGGCTTTCTCAACAAGGCCAAGGTGAATTCTTTGCTCTCCATGACCGACGTCTATTGCATGCCATCCGTCTCAGAACCTTTCGGGCTCTCCGCCCTCGAAGCCGCGCAATTTGGAATTCCCGCCGTTATTTCCAAACAATCCGGCGTCGCGGAAGTCTTGAAAGGCGCACTCAAGGCGGACTTCTGGGACGTGGAACTCATGGCCAAGCACATCAATGACCTGCTCACAGACGAAAATCTCTGCGCTCGCGTCAGCGAACAGGCAAAACTCGACATTGAGGCTTCCACATGGGACGCAGCTGCCGCCAAAGTCATGAAGGTCTATCACGAACTGACCTCGCGCCCCGCAACACTTCTCCCGCTCACCTAGCTCATGCCCGACGTCTGCCTCTATTTTCAGGTCCATCAACCGAATCGCCTGCTGCCCTACGATTTCTTCAAAATCGGTGAAAATGCAGTCTATGAGGACGAGGCCATGAACCGTGAAATCCTCAACAAGGTCGCGGAAAAATGCTACCTCCCCGCGAACCGGATGTTCAAACGGCTGGTGGAAGAAAACGACGGGCGCTTCCGAATGGCGCTTTCCATCAGCGGAACCGTCATCGAACAAATGGAACGCTACCGCCCGGACGTGCTTGAGTCTTTCCAAGACCTCGTCGCATCCGGCAGCGTGGAGTTGCTCGCGGAAACTTACTATCACTCGCTCGCCTTCGTTCACTCCAACAAGGAATTCGACCGCCAAGTGGAGCTCCACCTTCAGAAGCTGGAGGCCGTTTTCTCCGTCAGGCCCCGGGTGTTTCGCAACACGGAATTGATTTACAACGACGCCATCGCCGCCAAAGCCGAGACCATGGGCTTCGACGGCGTAATCGCGGAAGGCGTCTCGCGCAATCTCAGTGGCATGTCCCCGAATTTCCTCTACCGCGCTCCCATGACCGCTCGCATCAAAACCCTGCTGCGCAATGTCCCTCTCTCAGATGATCTCGGGTTCCGCTTCTCAGACTCGGACTGGAACTGCTACCCACTCGGCCCCGAAAAATTTGCCGATTGGCTGGCAAATTGCCCCGGTGATGTCGTGAACCTCTTCCTGGACTACGAAAGCATCGGCGAGCATCACTGGGAAAACACGGGCATCTTCAAATTCTGGGAAAACCTGCCCACCGCCTTCCAAGACGCTGGCCTGCAATGGGTCACGCCATCCGAGGCGGTCATGCTCTACCGCGCGTCCAGAGAATACAGCAGCCAGCAACTCACGTCTTGGGCAGACTCCGAACGCGATCTGTCCGCTTGGACCGGCAACGCAATGCAGCAGGAGGCATTCGATAAACTCCACCGCCTCGAACACGAAATCGTCGCCGCCAACGATCCCGCCCTCACCGACACTTGGGCAAAAATGCAGACCTCGGACCATTTTTACTGGATGTCCACCAAAGGCGGAACTGACGGCGGCGTCCACCGCTACTTCACCCCCTATCCAAGCCCCTACGAT
>JBILPN010000151.1:0-7502 GCA_044373865.1 Luteolibacter sp.
GGATCCGAAAGCAACCCGCAGGCTGAAGGCGCCTGAGCGGAAGCTGGGAATCCGGTGAACTTCGGTCACAGGAGCGCGAGCGGACCAGTTACGAAGACAAACCCTCCAGAAGAAGGGAGGCAATGTCTGTTATTTGGGACTGACCCTTTCTGACCCTATTTATGCTCAAAACGATTTAGAATGTTACCATGCGAGGACTGCCCACTGACTTTCAGTTAACCACTTCAATCAAAATAGCGCCCGAGCTGACAGCATGATCAAGAAGGCGACTTCTTCCGCGTTCGCGTGAGTAAAACAATTCGGCAATCAACCTCGCTCGAGATATTGCCACATACAACCTGTTGCAGGCCTTAAACTCGATAAAATGTCTCGACTCATCCTTAACCACGCCATCAGAAGGTGGCACTCGACCTTCGTCTACTCCCACGATGAGCACTGCTTTAAACTCAAGTCCGCCTACATAATCTGGATGTGATAGCAAAAATGCTCCTTCCTTGAATCCTCTCTTTACGGCATCGAGATCGCCACGGTGAATTAGCTCAATTAGATTATGACCTGCTCTCTTCAATGCTTTGGTCATGCCTTGAAGCAGCTCAGTGGTCATCGCGACAAGCAAAATATCGCTTTTTTTGCATTTAAACTTAGCGCAAAGTACGGTTGCCCTAGCAATGGCAATATCACACATTTTCTCATCGGAAGAGCAATCCCAGTAAATGCAATCTTCCGTTACTGCTTCGTCGCTCGCAACGATGACGGACGAAGAGTCGATCAATGGGTTTTCAAAGGTTGTAAATAGAGTTGCCCCTGCGGCTGTTACAGCCTCAGCCAGCTTCACGATCGCAGGAGCACAGCGAAAGACAACTTGAGTTTTTGTCTCAACTTCTTCATTCTGTGAATGCATTAAGACTTCCCTGACCAATTTGGTAGTCATGCCGCGATCGCCTGGAGCCTGTGAGCGATCAATCGAAAAAATTATATGAGGGGTTTGCGGCGCGCGCAAGAGGTGGTGAAAGAGAGATAGCTCATTGAAATTAAAAAGATGTGTCTCGTCTATCACAATTGCGTCAAATCCTTCATGCGTTCGCCGGCGTCGCCAAATTGGAGTATTGAGCCTACCTAATGTAGATAGGACGATGTCATCCGTATCAAATACGCCTGACAGGTTGAGCTGACTCTGGTATTCGTTATATATTGAAAAAACAAAACGCCTGTCGTTCGCGTTTTTCGAAGGCAAACAGTATGCCAGCATGGGCAATCCGATATAAGAATCTAGATTTTCGGATGCTCGCCCCTTGATCATCACTCCAATCTCATGCTGTAAAAGTTCTGCTAGATATTCTGAGTTTTCACTCAGGAAAAAATCACGAAAATCTTCTGAAAGATATTCTATGGGCTTGGTGTCACTAGCTCGACGCGACTCAACTATATCTTTTAAGATAAGGCGTCGCATTTCTTTTGCGGCTAAGGCGTCCTGGTCAAGATATTGGGCGTTCGCGATTTCCCTGGGACCTAGAATCTTGCCGCACCATTCCTGTAAGGTGCATATTACAACAGACTGAGAGTCTTGTTGGTGGTCCTTTAAGTGATAGTAGGGCTCACCAAGCGAGTCGAATGCATTTATGGTCGCATTTTTGGTTGCATCGCTATGCGAGATGAATATTACTCGCATTTCCTTAGTGCTTTCCTCGGCAATTTTACAGAGGAAAAAAGATCGCAACAAGAGACAGAGTGTTTTTCCCGTGCCTGCTGGGCCTTCGACACGTTGAGGCAATTGACTTTCGAATGTAACGAAGTCTTTCTGGCTCTTTGTCAGCCTTCCAAGCCACTGATCGTAGGTTTGGTAATTGTTTGAACCGGTGTGACGTTCCGCGAGAACCAAGGGAAAGTAGCCCTGATCATTGGGTAATTTTTGAATTCTACTGATCTCAGTATCAAGAGAAGTTCGAATCGAACCAAGCTCTTCAAATGCTCGTTTGTATTTGCGCCTTTGCTCCTCAGTTGAGTCCCCCTCTTCTTCCGTTCCAGCGCTGAAGGCAAACAAATAGTGATCACCATGACGCGATACAAGACGTTGATCTGCTTCTGGAATCTTAAGGCTGACTCTAAATCCAACGTGTTTGGATTTAGGGTATGGGAAAACAACTGCGCATCGTGTTGTTGAGGACCACATTTCAGAGAATGAGAAACTGAGCCCGTTCCATTCTTTTAGAGCAAACCTGCAGATGCGTTGAAAGACCATCAAGCGTTCATCCAATTCTCTCTCGATCGAGCCGCCTCCTGGCAATTTACCGAAAATCGAAGAATCTATCGTTAGGTATCCAGTTTTTCCTCTAGACTGGAGTATGTAAAGAACGTCTTTCCTCCATGTGGGTATGATTTTGGGGGAAATGACATGTATATCCTTGTTTCCGCCAAGTGCATGTGCAAGTGACTCACCTGCCTCGAATTGTCTGGACTGGTAAATATTACTTTCAACGATCTCTTTGATCGCAAGCTCATCTAATAGTATGTAATGATTCATGATGACGGTATAGTTGTGGCGAGTGCTAGATATTTCTCAGGCAAATTTGCGTCTTGATCTTTGAGGCCGATTCGAATGTATAAATTTGAAAAATGCTGGGCCAAGTGTTCCACGTCGGGAGATCGTAGGACACCGGTCATCATGCAAATTGGATCATGCTCAAACGTGAGACGATTTGATAGCGTTGCAATTTCCTGAATATTATCATCAGAAATTCCTTGCGCAATTCTCTGTATTTCCTCGCATCCCATGGTCGATATGTGGCGAAGGAGAACTACATATCCATGTGATTGCTGGTCATAAATATCCACATCATTCAGAAAGTAGTATTCCGGCAACTGTTGCTTAATCAACTCTTCTAGTATTCTTAAGCTTACTTTTGAATTCGCATCAAGCAGCCTCGCATTGTCTAACGAGTTTGAAATGCCGCCGTCAATGGCCGATTCTGCTATTCTCAAGAGAACAAGCTTCGTGTTTAAAATAAGTTGCTCTTTTTGAGTGAACTCTCGTGCTATAATTTCTTCCTTCGGAAATATATCAGTGACGCTTTTAGGTATGTTTTTATTTTTGAAAGCGGTATTCAGGGACTGTGAGAGTTCGGGGATTAAGCGCTTTGCAAGCAGGCGCAAAAAGTCTCTCTTTAACCAGTCGTTCAGCGAGATAATGGGCAGATAGTTGATCGATGATTGCTTGTTATGTTCTAGATCGCAACGAGCATTGAGTATTAGTCCAGAGCAAGCACAGTTTTCGTAGCCGTTTATCCGCAGGCAATTGAAAATTGCCCCCTGCTCAAGTTTAGCCGCTTGGGGATGCAGGAGTCTCATGATAATTTCTTTAGTGAATCTCGCATTGGTTTTCTATCTATTATCGGAGCTTAAGGCAAATGACTGGATTTGGTAGGTGGCGTTTCATGTTCGATATAGAGCTGAGGCGGTGGTGGCGAAGGAAGTGGCGGGCTGGATGCCGGAGACGAGATGTTTGCGTTTGCGGGGCGAGGGCGCAGAAGTCGCAGGCGAGTGTGGTGCGCTTGGTTTTACTCATGTTGGAGTGTTCTGGGACTCAGGGGCGGCGGTAGGGGCGAACATCGAAGTGAAGAGAATTTTTGAACTGGCCGCTGAATCCTGAATCCTGGCTCCTCGGGCTGTGGAGCCTTTGGAGCCGGGAATGGGGAGCGTTGGTTAGCCGATGAAGGCGCGGGTGGCGGGGAGTTGGAACTCGCGGCGGATGGGGGTGTTGGCGGGGTTGGTGTGGGGCCACTCGGCGTCGGCGGCGAATTGGAGCCACAGGCGGCGCTCGGTGGCTTGCTCGACGAGGGCGTTGCGGTCGATGCGGGTGCCGCTTGCTTCGCCAATGGCTCCGCTTTGGCCGGTTTGGGTGTTTTTGTAGGTTTCTAGGGCGGCCTTGAGGGCGGCGCGTTTGGTTTCGGTGACTTTGGGGAGCTTGTCGGTGGCGGTCTTGTCGTAGATCGTTTGGCCCCAGCCTTCGAGCAGGGCGCGGCTGTTGGCGATTTTGAGGCCGATGCCGTATTGGGCGAGGGTGTCCGGGCTTTTGGAGAAATGCTTTTGGCGGGCGCGGGCCTGGATCTCGCGGATCAGGGCGACGAGGGCTTTTTCGGCTGTTTCCTCGTTGGCGGTGCTTTGTTGCTTGCGGCCGGTGGCGCTGACGGCGGCGGAGCCTTTGCCGCGGGCGGACTCGCAGAGGGTGAGCACGGCGGTGATGGCGGCTTCGGATACGTCGTCCTCGCCAGGTTCTTCGCCGTCTTCGAGGGTGACGAGGGCGAGCAGGTAATCCGGTTTGAGGGCGGTGCGGGAGATTTCCTCGGTCTTGGTGAGGGAGGCGAGCTGGGCCGCGTTCAGGAGCGAGGGGGTGCTGCCGGGTTCGTTGGAAACTGGGGCGGGTGTGGCGGGTGTGGCGGAGGGATCTTCAGGTGTCATTGGGGGGGATTTGGGGGTTCGGTTTGGGTGGAGATTTCTTAAATCGCTGGAATTCAGCTTGTTGCGGAGAATTTCGAAGGCGCAGAAGGGAAAATCTGGATCGTGGCTGGGAATTTCGGGTGCGCGGCGGGGAATTTCCGGAGCGCAGCGAGCGATAGCGTGCCAGGCGCGGGTGAAATCGGCGCCGCAGCGTGTGTTTTCCGGGCCGCAGAAGGGAAACTTGGCACCGCAGAAGAGGTTTTTGGGACTCCAGAAGGGTTTGTGGGGTGGGCAGCGGTGAAGATCCGGAGCGCAGAAGAGGGTTTCGGCCAGCGGGCGGTGGTGGGGTCGGTGGGGTCGGTGGCGACGATCGATGCGCGGTGGAGGCGCTTCATGTCGCGGATGAGTCCGCTGACGGAGGTGTCGAAGGCGCGGTTGGCGGGCATGGGGGTGCTCAGATCGAGGGGGTAAGTGGGGGGGCAATTGACGGCGTGCCGATCAATGATCCGTGCAAGCTGTCGGGTGGGAGGAAATCTGGCGAGGTTAAATGCTGTTTCTGTTAAGAAACCTGCGGGAACGGATGATTGAGATCGCGGCACCCGCGGTCATTGACCTTTGCCGGCAACAGACGGTGGCTTTCCCGAAATTTTGAATCCATCCAGAACCGTGCAGGGTGTTGGCGAGTTCCGGTTTTCCTTGCCGTATGGGAGGTCGTATAAGGGCGCCCCGCGTGATTTCCGTGGTCCGATAGATTGTAGGCGGCGAGTTTGGCGGAGGAGCTGATGTGGATTTTGTTGGCTTGCGTGTAGGTGAAGAACCTCAATATGGTGAGGGCATGAGCAGCAGTCTGGAGATGTGGATGAAGCTTGCGAGCGCGGGGCAGTCGCTGATTCCGATTCTTTCGCTTTGCGCGTATGTTCCGCAGTGGAAGAAATTGTTTCAAACGCGCAATAGCGGTGCGATTTCGGTGGCGTCGTGGGTGATTTGGACGATTTCCTATTTGATTGCGGTGGTTTACGCGGTGCTGTTGTTGATGGTGACGGGGCATGGGGTTCCCTTGGTCGTCACCACGGTGGCGGGACTTTGCTTTGTGGTTTTTACGATGGTTCTCGTGTGGCATTTCCGTGAGCGGCCGAACTGAGGGGGCGGCGGTCAGCCCGGGTGCTTGTGGGTGGCTTGCCCGTGGGTGATTTTGACTGGGGTGCCGATTTTGGCGGAATCGTATAATAGCGGGACAAAGTCGCGTGGCAGGCGGATGCAGCCGTGAGATGCCGCCACGCCTGGCCGTGGGATTTCTCCGGCGTGAAGTCCAACGCCGTAGGACGTGAGGCGCATCCAGTGGTGCATGGGCGATGGGAAATACGATTGGCCGGGGGGCACGGGCGTGGTGGGGCGTGCGCTTTCATGGGTGACCTTGCCATCGGCATCGGCGATCCAGCCGTAGCGGTTGGAGAATTTCAGCGGCAATTTTTCGGTAATTTTGTAGGATCCGGCGGCGGTTTCGTGGCCTTCCTTGCCGGTTGAGACGAAGGCCCAGCCGATGGTTCGTCCGCCGCGGTGGTAAGTGGAGAGTTGTTTTGCGAGGTTGATTTCCACGCTGAGTTCGCCGGGGCCGCCGTCGTCCTGCCATTCGTAGAGCACCATTTTCGCTTTGGGAGGGGGCTCGCGGCGGAACAGTGCGCAGGAATTTAGGAAGGCGGGCAGGCAGGCGATGGCGAGCCAGGCGCTGGCGCGGTGGGGAAGTCGAAAACAGCGGCGGCAACTCATGGATCTCCAAGGACCCAACCTGAAGCCGCAGAATTTGCCAAGCGCGTAACGCGTGCGCTTAGCGGCGGAGTTGGGACTCGATGCGGGCGATGCTTTCCTTGAGTCCGGGCTCGGCGACGAGCATTTCGGTGACTTTTTTGCAGGCGTGGATGACGGTTCCGTGGTCGCGGCCGCCGAAGGCCTCGCCGATTTCCATGAGCGAGCCCTTGGTGAGCGAGCGGCTGAGATACATGGCGATTTGGCGTGGGAAGGCGATGCTGGCGGGTCGGCGGCGGCTGGTCATGTCCGCGAGGCGGACGTCGTAGTGCTCGGAGACGGCTTTTTGAATTGCGTCGATGCTGACTTGGCGGCTGGCCTCCTCGCGGATGAGGTCGCGGAGCAGATGTTCGACTTTTTCGACCGTCACGCTTTCTCCGGCGAGAGAGGCGTAGGTTGCGACACGCATGAGAGCGCCTTCGAGGCGGCGGACGTTGGTGCGGATTTTTTCCGCGAGGAAGCGGAGAACTGACTCATCCACCCGGACTTTCCAATCGAGGGATTTTTTCTTGAGGATGGCCATCCGGGTTTCCATTTCCGGGGCTTGGATTTCGACGGTGAGGCCGCACTCGAAGCGGGAGATGAGGCGAGGTTCGAGGCTTTTGATTTCGCAGGCGGGGCGGTCGCAGGTGAGGACCACTTGGTTCCGGCCGTCGAGGAGCGTGTTGAAGGTGTGGAAAAACTCTTCTTGTGAGCGTTCCTTGCCGGCGAGGAATTGGACGTCGTCGATGAGGAGCACGTCCGAGCTGCGGTATCGGCGGCGGAATTTTTCGATGTCGCCGCGGCGGATTGCATCGATGAACTCGTTGGTGAACTTCTCGCAGGTCAGGTAAATCACGCGAGAGCCGGGTTGGCGGCGGAGCAGTTCGTGGCCGATGGACTGCATGAGGTGGGTTTTGCCGAGGCCGGGGCCACCGTAGATGAAGAGCGGGTTGTAGCCGATGCCGGATTTCTTCGCGACGGCTTCGCAGGCGGCGTGGGCGAATTGGCTATTGGGTCCGACGATGAAGCTGGCGAAGGTGTGAGCGGGATTGAGGCCGGCGATTTTGATGCGCTTGTCGAGAGCGTCGCCCTCGAGGGCAGCGGCCTTGGATGGGCGTTTGGAGGCGTTTGAGTCCGTGTTGGGATCCGCGCCGGCGAGTCCGCATTCCTCGTCCACCACCACGCGCACATCACGGACTTCCTCGAAGACCCCAGTTACGGCGGTGACCAGTTCCGGAAGGTAGTTCGTCTCGATCCAGACTTGGTGGATTTCCCCGGGGACG
>JBILPN010000152.1:0-7499 GCA_044373865.1 Luteolibacter sp.
ACGTTTCTATTCTATCGAGAACCGATCCCAGCGATATTTCCGGGTGAGGAGGAATTGATTTTCAGTTCGCCTCAACAGCAAATCCACAGAACACACTCTCCAGAAACCAATTTATGAAACCAGCATCAAGCCATCGTCTGAAATCCTTCTGCCTTTACGCCGCCTTTCCCGCAACCCTGATGACCGGGGGATTGTTTGCGGATGATCTCGAGGATTTGCTCAAGCCCGCAGGTTCGGACTTGAGTCTTGTCGATAACAGTGCGATCGAGGTGTGGACGGGAGTGGTGGATGCTTTTCGCAGAAATGATCTCGTGAAGGCAAAGGAGTTAGGTGCTGCGTTTCTGGAAGCTGACCTCAGGACCAGCCCATATCAACTGCTTGGCGTCCAAGTCATGATGGATCTTGCCAATGCCGACAATCCAACGGTCACTCGCGATATCGGATTGTCCGTGGAAATGAAACGGCTTATGTCTGAGCGTGAGGCGCTACGGGTTAAATACGCGAATTTGCAGAGATCCGTGCAGGACGCCGATGCGAGGATCAAAAAGCTGACCAACAACCGTACTCAGGCGGTTCAAGCTGGAACCGCCGCCCATCGCGAATGCGTGCGAGCCGCCCAGCAGATGGAGGTGGCCAGCGCCGAAATGGAAGCCATGAAACCTGAAATTGAGGCCAACAAGTTGAAAGTCGGAAAGGTAGAGGTGGGAGCGAATGATAATCTCAAGAGCGATACTTTGAAGCTTTTGGATATGCTCACCGAGGCTGGCGAGATTGAGGCTGCCTTTGCGATTGCCAACGTCTATATCCGAATCGCCGGTAGTGACTTGGATGTGGCAAAGAAGCAGCAGGATGTGATTCGTCTTCGAGAGGTTCAGACGAAGGCGGGAAGCATCGTAAAGGTGATCGAAGGGAAACAAAAAGCACTCGTGGAAACAAAATGTTATTGGGAGGCGCTTGCGGTCGGAGAAGAATCTCTTTCCAAGGTCAGTCAAGTTGGAGACAAGGATCTCACTCGTCTTGTGACTGCGAAACTGTCGATTGACTCTCTCGGTATAAGGCGCTCGATTTCGAAAGCGGAATCCGAATCCAAGGCTTTGCGGGAGTTGGCTAGGGTGGATGCATTGAAATCGAAATCGAAGCTTAGGGATTTCCGGGGCAAATACCCTGACTTCCCGGAGTTGGAGACGCTTTCCATCGCGGTTGAAGGCGAGCGGAGCGGCGAAATGAAGGGCAAGGTGGCGGATTTGTTAAAAAGCGTCGAGGATCTCGCGGATATTGATCCAGAGCAAGCGGGAGAGATTTTGGCGGGAATCGGTCCGGATGATATTGATCCGATTGACCGGAGCGCTCTTAATGTTCGTATCAAAAGGGCTGCAGGAAAGTTGTTTCTTGCTGCTGAGGCGACGCGCACTAAGGAAACGAAGGAGAAAATCGCGGAGTTGCTCAACAGCATTGAAGACTTTGCGGATGCGGACCCGCAACGTGCCCGGGAGCTTTTGAACGGTCTTAAGCTGGAAGATATTGACCCGGTGAAGAGGACGGCTCTTGAAGTGCGGATCTCGAATGCGGAGGGTAAAATGATTGCATCTTCAATCGGGGAGATGGAATCGATTCTTACGAGCGTGAAGTCTAAACTTGGTGGAGAGGTGTTGCAGGTTCTTGCGGATGGCAAAATTAAATCAGACTCGGCATTGAGTCTGAGTCGTCAGACAACAATTGCCGCTGATATCAGAATGAAAATTGATAAATCTGCTGAGATTCCGGAAGTGAAAGCTTCTTTGAATCGGCTTGTAGCGACGATCCGCAGCGTATCAGCCATGAACCCTAGCGTGCCACAAATGTCTCAGATCAATGGGATTAAGGCCGAAGTTGAGGTATTGCGTTTGGCGGTGAAGTAGAAAGATCTCGTTTCTAGGCCGTGCACTGTAAATCTCCAAGAATTTGGTGCCAAGCCGTGTCTAAGCCTCTCTCGTCTTTTGCCTTGCAGGGATGAGTGGCGTGGCTAGTCTCGCGCTTGTCTGGTTGTGCGACGCATGCCAACAAGCAACCCAAAACAACTTACTAAACTCATGAAACTCGCCTTTATCGCTGCTGCAACCGCACTTTTCGCGGCTTCTTGCTGCCCAAGCACGTCCTCCACCAGCCCGTCAGCTCAGCCTGCTTACGTGACTCCCTCCAAGTGATTTCCATGTGACACACGACTCTCAAATCCAGCCATTCATCTTCTAAAACACCTCTCTCACACTCCACTTATGATCCGTATCCTCACTGCACTCGTCGCTTCCGTTTTCGCGCTACTCACCGCCGCTTGCTGCTGCACTGGTGAAGCGAAACCACCCGGTCTCCGCTCGCTTCCTGCATTCCAAGAAATCGAGTCCGCATCCGCTCCTGCTCCAGCTCCTGAAGCAGTGGTGACTCCGACCAAGTGAATTTCGCTACGGGGAACTTCGTTCTCCATGCTTTGAAATTAAAGCGCCTTTCCGCAGCTCGGAGAGGCGCCATTTCTGGTTTTTGTGAATGAATGAGCGCCCGGCCTGCGGGCTGGGTTTTGTAGAAATTGAGCCATGAGACGACACCACTCTCCGGATGATCAGCACCGCTTTGAAGGTCAACTCCGGCATTACCACCGCAGCAATACAGACCGAAAAAAATCCTGGGACGAATGGGTGGATGGCGCTCCGACCAAGCCTAAGCGCTTCGAATCGCTCGGCAAGGTGCTTGCCATCGCTGCCGCCATCCTTGCCTTGGCTGGCGTGATCTTTGGTCTTTATTTTGAGCTCCGTTGATGGGCTTGGCACGCGCTGCGAATTCTTTCTCCGCATCCTCTGCATGCGGCTTTGACATTCTGATTCTGTGTGAGCAATTTCGCCGCCCGCCGCAAACCTCGGCAGGATTTTGATCATGGGAAAAAGCCTCTTCCAAAAAGTATGGGATGCGCACACCGTCGGCACACTCGCCGATGGCCGCACACAACTCTTCATCGGCACGCACCTCATTCACGAGGTGACCTCGCCCCAAGCCTTCGGAATGCTTCGCGATCTGGGGCTGAAGGTCCGCTTTCCGCAACGCACCTTCGCCACGGTCGATCACATCGTGCCGACGGTGGACCAAGACGCGCCGCAGGATCCGCTCGCGGCGGAAATGATGCAAGCCTTGCGCAAAAATGCCGATGACTTCGGGGTGACGTATTTCGACCTCGCCTCCGGCAAGCAGGGAATCGTCCACGTGGTCGGACCCGAGCAGGGCATCACCCAGCCAGGCACCACAATTGCTTGCGGGGACTCACATACGGCCACGCACGGAGCTTTCGGTGCCATCGCTTTTGGCATTGGCACCACTCAGGTGCGCGACGTCCTAGCTTCACAAACTCTTGCTTTAGAAGCACTTAAAGTTCGCAGAATCGAGGTCAATGGCGATCTCCGGCCGGGCGTGTATGCCAAGGACGTGATTCTCCACATCATCCGCCTGCTGGGCGCCAAGGGTGGCATTGGCTTCGCCTACGAGTATGCCGGCGAGGTGTTCGACCGGATGTCGATGGAAGAACGGATGACGGTTTGCAACATGTCCATCGAAGGTGGAGCGCGTTGCGGTTACGTCAATCCGGACGCCAAAACCGTGGCCTACCTCAGCGGCCGGCCATACGTTGACATGGCAGACTTCAATGCCACGGCGGCCCGCTGGCTGTCCTTCGCCTCAGATGCGGATGCGCACTTTGACGACATTGTCCGCATCGACGCAGCAGACATTGAGCCCACGGTGACTTGGGGAATTTCTCCGGACCAAGGAATCGCGATTTCGGAAATGATTCCGGACCCTGAAAAGGCAGCGACGCCGCTTGAGAAGGCGTCGATCGAAGAAGCATTGGCCTACATGAAGCTGGAGGCCGGTTCTCCCATCAAAGGGGTGAAAATCGATGTCGCATTCATTGGTTCCTGCACCAACGGCCGGATTTCGGATTTCCGGGAAGTTGCCAAATACATTCAGGGTCACAAAGTGGCGGCTGGCGTGACGGCGATCGTCGTGCCCGGCTCGCAAATTGTTGCAATCCAGTGCGAACAAGAAGGCCTACCGGAAATTTTCCGTGCCGCAGGCTTTGAGTGGCGCGGCGCGGGTTGCTCGATGTGCCTCGCGATGAATCCAGACAAGCTGGTGGGAGACCAATTGTGCGCCTCCTCCTCGAACCGGAATTTCAAGGGTCGCCAAGGCTCGCCGACCGGCCGCACCGTTCTAATGTCACCCGTGATGGTTGCCGCAGCGGCGATCAACGGCTCCATCGCCGATGCGCGCGAGCTCTTCACCTTGGATGCCCCGGCCGCCGTCGCCTAAACCACTGATTCACCTCAAAATTTCAATTCCCATGGCACTTGATCCTGTTCCTTTCGTCACCGGCCGCGGTGTTTTCATTCCCGGCGCTGACATCGATACCGACCGCATCATTCCGGCACGCTTCATGAAGTGTGTCACCTTTGACGGGCTCGGCGAATTCGCGTTTTATGACGTCCGCTTTGATGAGCACGGGCAAAAAACTCAGCACCCACTCAATGACGAGCGCTTCAGCGCCGCGTCGATTTTGGTGGCGGGCGTGAATTTTGGCTGCGGTTCCTCACGCGAGCACGCGCCACAATCGCTCCGCAAATATGGCTTCAACGGTGTCATCGCAGAGTCTTTTGCAGAGATTTTCTATGGCAACTCCACCACGCTCGCGATGCCGTGCGTGATGGCCAGCGCGGCGGACATCGTCGCCATTCGCGATGCCATCGAGGCGGACCCAACTGTGGAAATCACCATTGACGTCGCAGCACTCAAGGTCAGGACTTCCAGCGGCTTAGAAATTCCGGTGACGATGCCGGACTCCGCCCGTGAGGCCTTGCTTTCTGGCCGGTGGGACCCGATTCAGGAGCTTCTCGACAATCTTCCTGCCATCGACGCGAAGGCCGTGGAGTTGCACTACGTTTGAGCGTGCCTGCGGGAATTCCTAGCAAAGTGCCGGGTGGGATCGCGTTATTCGATCTTGATGGGACTTTGATCGCTTGGGATTGCCAGTTGTTATTTCGTCATTTCATCGTCCGCCACGAACCGTGGCGGGCGATTTTTTTGCCAATTTTTCTCATCGCCTTGCCCTTGGCGGCTTGCTTGGGAGCAGGTGGCATGAAGCGGATTTTTTTGAGCTATCTGTGGCGGATGGATGCGACAGACTTGGCGAATCACTCGCGGGCATTTGCGTCGGCACTGATGCCCGCGATCTACCCGGAATTGCGGGCCAAGCTGGAGCAGCGGCGCGCCGAGGGGGATTTTTTGATCCTCGCTTCGGCCAGTCCAGAATTTTACGTGGCGGAGATTGGCCGCGAGCTGGGCTTTGATCTCACGCTTGGCACGCCGGTTGAAATGACTGGGCTATTCCCGGATTTGGAAAATCACAAGGGAGAGGCCAAGGTCCGGCGTTTGCGTGAGGTGCTGCCAACGGCTTATTTTCAAGAGGATGGAAAGCTGCGGCAGTGCCATGGCTACACTGACAGCACGGCGGATTTGCCCATGCTGACGCTGTGCGCTGCGGCGACGGTGGTGAATCCGTCACCCCGTTTGGCCGCTTTGGCGGAAGTTTCCGGCTGGGAAATCGTGCGTCCGCGGCGTCCTTGGCGTTCGCGCGTGGGATTTGCGGCACGTGTGCTCGCCTTGCTATTCGGAATCGGACGGAATCCGGGAAAACTCGGACTTTAAACGCGGCGTTGGCGGCCTCAGTCGTTTTTGCGCTTCGCCGCAGGGGCTGGAGCCCCACGCTTTTTCGCGGGACTGGCATTTCCAAGGAGCATGGAAATTTCTACCGCATTGAGAATCGCCCAATGCCCGGGTTCCAAATCGCCGAGCCAAAGGGCGCCGATCCGGACGCGCAGGAGCTTGGTCACTTGGTAGCCAAGCGTGTCGAACATCACGCGGATCTGGCGTTTGGCACCGTGGTCGAGGACGACTTTGATGCGACGCGATGATAGGCGCTCAATGGATTTTGCCTTCAATTTCCCCTCGTCCGTGTAAACCCCCTCCAAGAGTTGGTCGAGGTGGGCGTTCTCAAACGCTTGATGCGAGGTGACGAGGTATTCTTTTTCCACCGACTTCGACGGGTGCATCAACTGCTGTGAGAGATCGCCGTCATTGGTGAGAATCAGGAGGCCTTCCGAGTCGCGGTCGAGGCGACCCACGTGATGAAGCGCATGCAGGGATGCGGGAAGCAGCGTATAAATTGTGTCTCGCCCGAGCTCATCTTCACGCGTGCAGACGAAACCGCGGGGTTTATGAAACGCGATGATCATGGGCTCGCGGGGAGCGACGCGCTTGCCGTCCACCTTCACGTGATCCCCGGGAGAAATCCGAGTGCCCATATTGATGCAAGGGCTGCCGTTCACATCCACCCGACCGGCTTTGATGAGTTCGTCACAAGCACGGCGCGAGCCGACTGCGCAGGATGCGAGGTATTTGTTGAGGCGGACGCCGTCGTTGGTAGCCATGAGGATCAATGCAAAAGGCGCGAAACCCGGTGGGCTCCGCGCGATTTAAGAAAAATTTTCGTTCGCAGAGGATTAGCCCTCGTGCTTGGTCTTTGGAAGACCCACTGGGGACTTGCCGGCTTTCCACTCGCCGCGCTCCTTGAGAAGCTTGACGCGCTCGAAGCGCTTGAGGACGGAGCGTTTGCCGCCGACGGTGGCATTGGACTTAAGGCTATTGTGCTTTGACATCTCGGATGTGAGGTTAAAAATCGCTGGGGGGCGGAACCTAGGAGGGACTTTCCCGTGTGGCAATCCGAAAAAGGAGGAAATTTCACGTTTGCGCAGACTCCCGCGCTCGATGCGTGACAGCGGCTCTCCGCCTGCCATGCTCTGCCACGTGAGTCCCATCACCATTGCCGCCATCAAAGAACAGTCCGGAGAGGTTCCCATCGTCGCCGCGATCCATGCACAACTCCAGTCGCGAGCGGTCCGCACGACGAAGGGAGGGAAGCCGTATTTTGAAATGGTCTTCGCGGACGCAACCGGGAATTTCACCTTAAAAATTTGGTCGGATTCGCCAAATTACGAATCCGCGCAAGGCCTCGCCGAGCAAGTGATCCTGCGCTTGGAGGCGGAGTGGACGCAAAACCAATACGGCGTGAACCCAAACAAGCTAGAATGGCATCACCTTGATGCTGAAGCCATTGCGGATTTCCTAGCGGGAGATCCAGACACGCGCATCAAGCAGGAGCGGGATTTCTCAGATATTTTGCGGCTCTGCGAGAGCATTGAAGATCCGCGCTTGCACCGGCTTTGCGCGCATTTTTTGGAAAGCCTCGGCGACCGATTCCGGCGCACGGCGGCGGCGAAAAAGAACCACCACGCGCGCCGCGGCGGGCTGGTCGAGCACGTCGCCCAGATGATGCGCGCGGCGGACGCCTTGTGCCCGGTCTATCCAGAACTGAACCGCGATCTCATGCTGGCGGGAGTTCTATTCCACGATTGCGGGAAACTTTGGGA
>JBILPN010000153.1:0-7487 GCA_044373865.1 Luteolibacter sp.
ACAGGTCTTACAGAATTTGATAGGTGGGATTGAGGACATTTTGGTTTCGGTGTTTAGTTTTAGTTAAGCTCAGAGAGCGCGCGGGTGAGAGTAAGAATGGTTTTCCATGAGGTTTTGGCTTCCGCCGCCTTGATGAGATTATCGAGAAGAAGCCTGCGGCGGTGCGCCTTGGAGAGTGGCTTCGGCTTGGCTGAAGAGTTCTCGGTCTCCGGCATCAATTCAGCGACGACGACCTCTACGATCTTCTCCGTCGGTAATCCGTCGGCGCGCTCGACGGCTTCTCGCCAGGCGCGTGTGCGTTGTTGAGGATCTTTGAGCTTACCCAGCGGCCGGACTTGGTTTTCGCTTGTCGGGCGGATCGTCAGCCCGGTGGAATCTTGTGGCAGTTGAGCATTGATGAGCTCTTGGACAAGCTTTCCGCCTTTGATCAAGCGGTTCACGTAATTCATGCTCTTGCCGAGGACGCTGTTGCAATAAGCATCCCACGATTCATACCCGCCTTCGCGCCAGAGCTGGTCTCTCCGGATCTCGCTTAAGGCGTCCGCCGCTGTCTCCAAGCCCTTCAGGACGACCAAATTCAGCGTATGGAACCTCGAGTTCCCGGAGACGGGTGTGACCAAATCGTCGCTTTTTGTGGTAATGTCAGAGATGTTGGCCATCAGGACTAAATGATGAAAAGGCTCCCTATCAGAATCTGAGGCTCCAGCAATGCTCTCTTCTGGGGTGATCGTTTTCGGTATTTCTGCGGCGAGGATTTCATCCGCGTGGGTGATTGCCGAATTAGATTTTCCGTTGGTGGTATGCATTTCACTAACCCGAGGGTAACCAATGACGACGCCGGGGAAGCCAACAGCCTGAATCTCTTCTGGCCAATTGGCGGATGTCCCTTGGAATCCTCCCGAGAAATCCACCAGGATGAAATCAATCTCGGATAGGTCGCAGGTAGCAAGGTCGAGACCGGGAGGTATAACCACGCCCCGGCAGCGCACAGAAACCTTCTTCAGTTCCTGAATGCGGCGGCTATCGGCACTCATATCGCCATCAAGAACAGCGGCAACGGCGACGTTGGCAGGCGGATGATCATTCCATCGCTGGGGTAAACCGCCAGCGATGCGTTTCGGGTCGCAGCATAGAGCGAGCAGACAAACAAAGTTCGCATCTTCGATACTCTGCGAGATCTCTTCCTGAAGGTCCCCGGTCTCTGCAATTGTGTCAAAAAAGTCTGGGCAGATCACAGGTCCGGGGCGACCAATAATTTGATAGATTCCATTCATCCGCTTCATCGTCTCGATGAACCCTCTTACCGAGGGCGAGGAGTCCGGGACGGGTGGAGAATCAGAAGGTCGAGTCAAAGATCCGGAGATCCGCTTCCCTTCTAGAAGGTTTACTAGGAAGGGAGGCTGCTTGAGCGCTTCGATAAGATTCGGGGTGGGGTTTTCTTGGCTGGGTGGCATGGAATCAGATTTCATTTTTAGGGTGTGGGTGAATGGAGCCGCTCCCTCCGGCCGTTTGGGAGATAAATGCCTCCGAAGCGCCCCCGGGGCCGGTCACCGAGATGTTGCCGACCGCTAGAAGACCGACTTTTCTGCGACGACGGTGCGCGCATCGCTGGATCCGCTCGTCCGGAGTCGGCAGAGGGCCGCCGGGAGTGGAGTAGCTCATGAGCGACCTCCCTTCCGCTTCAGCCACGCAATGACCTCGCTGAGGATGAAGCGTCGGATCCGTCCAATGAACACACACGGCATGCCTTCGGCTTGGAGGTAATCAATAGTGGGGTTAGCAGTTGCCCTGTCACTCAGTCGGACACTGGTCCTGATGATCGTTTGGTCGATTGGGAAGGCAGGGGATAGTTTGGTGCAAATGGGGTGGATGATCATGATTTTTGATGTTGTTTAGCGCAAGTTAATCGCGCGAGTTGGGTATACCGCAGCGGCGGGCGGCTGACTGGGAATGGACTGGCGACATTTTGGCCGTCGAGTCAGATAGTCTTTTCCTCTCCAGCTTCGAGAAACCGGACAGATCACAGTTCACCTCCTTCGGCGAGGGTTTCGAGGTAGGCAGCAAGGCTGTCGTAAGAAACCAAACGGGTTCCGTGCTTCTGTCCCCTTTTACGGAGAGAGACAGACTTCACCTTTCCGGAGGCGATCAGTTCATAGGACTTGCTGCGGCCGATACCGAAAAATTTCGGAATGTCCTTCGGGCGCAGCCATTCGGGTCGTTGTAGAGGTTGCATGACCCCCGATTGACACCACAGACATCGGCGGTTGGTCTACCTCCCCTGGGGGGATTAACCTTAATCCCCCCGATTCTTGGCTCGGGTAAAATTTAAAAAATCACCGCTTGCGCCAATTTTCGCTGAAAAACAGGGCATTTGGTTTGAGATGTCACTGGACGGGGGCGGCGTGAAAGATCAGTTGGATGGCCTTGGCAGGAGTGCGCTGGTCAATCTCGAACCAAATCGATAACAGTGCGCCCGTAGCGAAGGGAATGATGGCCAGCAGCGCGTTTCGGGTCAGCGCGAGGTTTTACGCGATAGGAGCGCGCCGATGCCGATGGTCGTCCTCGCGCCAGAGACTCGTGTCGCGCTTGTAGTGATTGAGGTTCTCCACGCTCCAGTGGCCCCGGATAGCCGCAGGGATGCGGGCGAATGGCAGCCCGGCGGTCACGGGGGTGATAGCGGCGATGGCTGCCGTGCGGGTGTCGATGCGGCCGTTCCCGGCTTCACAGGTTACTGCAAAAAAGGGGTGTCCCTCAGGGCTTGGACTGTCGCCTCGTGACGCTTGGGGGTGTTCTCCTCGGTGCCGATGAGGTAGTCGCCGCCTTTTTCGGCGATGACGCCCACGGTGGCTTGGTTGTTGTGAATCGGATCGGCGGTGACGAGGGCGTTTTCCAGCCGGACCTGCGGATCGGCCAACAGGGCGCGTGCCTCGCTGACCTCGCAGTCTTCCTTTTTCCCGCTAGCCGGGATCATGGCGACGGGGCGGTCGTCCTCGTGGCGGCACAGGGTGATGATCATGCCGCATTTGCCGTCGCCAATGCTTTTGCCATCCAGCGCGAGGCTGCGCGGCAGGAGCCCGCTGTTCGCTTGGAACCAAGCGGTGAGGGCGCGGGCGTAGGCTCCGGGATCGAGCAGGTGGAAGAGGTCGTTGAGCGCATCGTAGCCGGGCATTTTGAGCAGGCCGCTCTCCTTGTGGCGCACGCGCAGACCGATGGCTTCGCGCTGGCGTTGGTCGAGGCATTGGGAGGCGAGGTTGGGGCGGCGAGTGGCTTCGACGACCAAGAAGCGGCGAAGTTGCACGACGAGTTTGAGCCGCTGCGAACGGGTCACGGCGTCCCAGCCGATCCGCTCGTCACGATCCTTGAGGTGCCACGCCGCAGCACACCACACCAGCACGGCGACCGGTTGGCCCTCCTCCAGCACAAACTGGCACAAGCGATCGCCAGCCTCCCGGCCCGCGCCTAGCAAGTGCTCCTCGTCGAGCATCTCATGGGCGATAGCCCAGTCCGCCGGGCCTTGGGCAACCCGTATTTGTAACACACCGGGGGACTCCGTCCCCTCGCCGTCCATGGCAGTGGGTTTCGTTTTCACGAGCCTAACCAAGCATTTGAGTGCCCATTTGTTTAGCGCTATCTCAAAATCAACAGCGAAAAGGACCGCAGGGGCGAAACCAAATGCCCTACGCTAAAAAACGCCGCTGACGTTTACGGATTGCATCGGATGGGCAGTCGATCAAAATGCCGCTCTAGTCCGGAGTGCCCGTAGTTGAAGATGGAAGAGGAACAGCAATACGAAAATAAGTTGGATGAACATTTCAGGCTGCACAAAAAGCAGGGTTCTGAAGATCTGGTAAATCTGACCAAGAGAATAATGTCTGATTTGCAAGGTGGCTTGCAGACTCCCCAAAAAAAATGTTCCGTCGATGGGGTTGCTACCGGATTGGATGAAATTCGTGTTATTTCCAAAGCTTGGGATCGGATGGTAAAGAAGAAAAAAAACAAGGTTGACGAAGACTTGTGGAGTCGCCTGTTGAATGCTTGCCATCGGGCAGAGGTAGAAGCTCTCAGAGAGAAAGGTTATACGGAGAAGGTGACAGCGAAGTTGGTTCGGCTTGATCATGCATGGTGGGATCAGGCCTCGTGCCAATTTCAAACAGGATCAGCCCCTCATGAGTTCCTTAGGTCTGTTCAGGTTGTTGTTGTGCAGCGAGAAGCTGGTTTCCGGATCCATGATAAAATCTTATCGCACCTTTGGAAGCACCCTCTGTTTTTCGAAGATCTTTCCCGGGATGCAGTACCTCGCCCCAGTGACCGGTTCAGGGAAACGATTGAATCCGTTGACGAGATTGCGCGGGATTATAACTACGATGATTGGAATTACTTTCCTTCATTAGATGAATTGGAGGGCCCGGATCGGTGTGCGGTCGATTGTATATACAGCGGTCACGAGATGACATCCCTGCTTGAATCAAGATACTCAGGTGGTGGCAACTTTCTCGGAGAGGAAGAGCCTGTAGAGAGCGAAGACTTGGCATGGTTGGCTACGGCTAAGAAGGGAGAGCGGCTTTGGCAGCTGCTCAATGCGGCTGTGCATCTAGGTAGATCGTTGAACCATTATTCAACGTTTCGAGACACGGTCATTGAACAGGCAATTCGCAGATTCCATTCGGCGTATCGCGGCAAGGAAACCACCGATGCTGGGAAAGCCATTGAAAGCATCATCAGTGCCGCGAAAGAGTCCGGCCTCACCAAGATCACTGCAATGAATCTCTTGGAGTGGCTCCAAGGGAACAAAGACCCCATCAGTGATGCAAAACCGTTGTCGGTCAACCACCCGTTGTGGGGCGTGGAGCTCAAGGAAATCTCGTGGGAGAAATTCGAGAACCTCGTGAAGTCAGCAAATCGAAGAAGATCTCCACCAGAAGCTGAGCAAGACTAGCCGGCGTAGTGAGCACACTGGATCGTTCGGCCTCCTCGACTTAGAGATCAACTCACACACTTGGCATTTTCTCGACCGCTCGGGCGAGCGTTTCGCGTTCGTGATGCGTGTAGCCCGAATGCACCTCGGCGGAGTCGTGACCGACGATTCGGCGGCGGATCTCTTCGGAAACGTCAAGATTGGCCAGTGTCGACGTGAGTGAGTGCCGCAAGGCGTGGAAGCTGCGGGAGTGCTGGGCGCGCTGAGTGTCTTTGATGCCTATCCGCTTAGTGCCGCGATCGACCTTCGCAGCCTCCATGATCTTGATGAACTGCGAGGAAAGGCCATGTCTGCCACCGATCGCATCATCATAAAGCGCCGGGAATATTGGGGCATTGTCCACACTGGGTGTCTGTTCGCTCAGCCAGGCAACGAGGCGCGGATGCAACGGAACCTCCAAGCGCTTTCGCTTGCGTTCGGTCTTGGCGGGCATGAAGGAAAGGGTCTTGCGTGTGAGATTCACGTTTCCCCATGTCAGTCGCGCGCAGTCGCCAAGACGTGCGCCAGCATAGAATCCGGTCAAAACCATTCCTTGCCAATCGACACTTCGGGCAGTTCGCCTCTCGTGATCGTTGCGGCTCGCCTCGAAGATCCCGTCCTGCCATGCGGGTTCCCCGGCGCATTGCACCAACCGTCCGACTTCGGCCACAGTGAAAACCTCGCGTTCGGTGCTGTCGAGCTCCGGGAGACGGGCCAGGGCCGCTGCTGGATTGCTGAGAATCAGTCCATCCCGCATGGCATGGCGGAACATCGCCGCCACGTCAGCGGCGTAGTGGTTCACTGTCTTAGCAGTGCGGACGGCTTGCGGTTTCTTGTCGGTCCTTTTTTCGTTCTTTTTCGGCTTCGGTGCCGGCCGTTTCTCCTCGGGCATCCATCCGGCGCGGATCGCGTCGCGAAAGTTGCGCACGTCCGCCTTGGTCACAGCTTCAAGTTTGCACGAGGCCTTCTCGCCCAGCCACTCGATGAAGGCATCTGTGTGCGACTTGTAACGCGCCAGCGTGGCTGGCTTCGATGTGGCGGCCTTCATGGCGAGCCATTCATTACGCCAAGCAGCCACAGTGAAAAATTGTAGAGTCTCTCCTGTGGAGACCTCCGCCAAACGGGCCAGAAGGTTCCGGGCCCGGGCTTCCGACAGCTCGCCCTTTGCGGCGGCATCTGCAGCCTCGGCTAGAATCGCATAGGCTTTCGATGCAGTACCCTGGTCTGCCGTATGCTCCTTTTTCGCCAGCGACTCCAAACGAAGTGCTTCTTCCATGGCCTGGTCCCGCTTCGTTTTCTTGGTGGATTTCTTGAGGCGGCGAACGGTGCCGTCTGGCATCGTCACGTCAAAAGTAGCGATCCAGTAAGGGGAGCCTTCGCGTTTAATGAGGTGCGCCATGATCTTTGAGAGTTGAATTTTTTGAACGTCAAAAGTGGGAACAGGATTGGGAACGTCCGATGCTGTTAATTGTTCCCGTTTTTGTTCCCAAACGCAATAAAAACACCTAATTCACTGACGATAAGTGCATATGAAAGGAATCGTGGGTTCGAATCCCGCCAGCCCGACCACCTTAATGACGTGTAGAGCCACAAAGATGAACCGGTAAACGGAAAGTGGTTTTGGGAATACGCCACCTGATGGTGAGCATCCGCGCCCGGCTCAATACCCCCAGCTCTCGTGGCGGACGGGTAGGCGGTTGAGGGTGTCGCGATGGGACCGCCATTTTGGGTGGTGTTGGTCCATGAGCGCTTGAAAGCGGGCATTGTGGGTCGGTTCGAGCAGGTGCACCAGTTCGTGGACGACGATGTATTCTAGGCACTCGGGGGGCTTTTTGGCGAGGTCGGTGTTGAGGCGGATGCTGTGGGTTGACGGATTGCAACTTCCCCACTTGGTCTTCATGCGCTGGACGAAGATCCTGTCCACTTTCACGCCTAGTCGTTTTTCCCAGCATTCAATGAGTGGGGAAACGGCTTCGCGGATTTGATGGCGATACCATTCCTCCACGAGTGCCTGGCATTTCTCACGAGGTGTTCCGGGTCGCACTTGAAGAAGTATGCGCTTATGGCGGAGTTGGACGGAGAGCGGAGCGTCCATCTCGGTGACGTGCAGGAGGTAGCGCTTGCCCCAGACGTAGTGGCTCTCGCGTTCGAGGAATTCACGCGGGGCCTCACGTTCCTGCTCTCGCATCTTTTTCTGCTCCCGGCGAATCCAGCCGAGCTTGGTGATGGCGAAGACGCGGATGCTATCCAAGCTCATGTGTGCCGGCGCGGAAATTGTCACGCGGCCGGACGGCGGGTGGACGCTGAGGTGCACGTTCTTGATGTCCTTGCGGACCACTTCCACGGGCATCTCGCCGAGCTGGATCTGTTGGGAGAGCAT
The DNA here is from genome assembly GCA_044373865.1 of Luteolibacter sp. GTDB lineage: Bacteria > Verrucomicrobiota > Verrucomicrobiia > Verrucomicrobiales > Akkermansiaceae > Luteolibacter. The sequence goes on from JBILPN010000153.1 coordinate 7,335, forward strand.
CAGTATTCGGTTTGTGCAATGATCACCGGAAAGATCCGCTCCACCTCATCCTCGTCGAAGTCGAGAACGGGCAACAGCGCTTGCTTGATCAGGTTCTCCTTGGAGACGTTGCCGCGCCAGTTGTCGGGGCGCGACTTCCGGACGGTGCTGTCG
>JBILPN010000154.1:0-7429 GCA_044373865.1 Luteolibacter sp.
GAGAAGATCCATGCCGCGGCCAAGGAGAAGCAAAAGCAGCAAGGCAGTGGGAAATCCGGCGAGGCGATGATGGACATGATGGAGCGCATGATGGGGAAAAAGCCGGAGGGCGAGGGTGAGGGGAAATCCAAAGGCAAAGACGGCAAGCCCGGCGACGAGCCCGGCCAAGGGGCTGGGGGCGCATCCGACGCGCCGAACGAGTTGGGGCTCGGCGGTGCGGGCGGGAAAAGCGAGGAACGCCGGGTGCCCAAGGCGGGCGGCAGCGCAGGCATGGTCTTGCCAGAAGAATTCCGCAAAATTTTCGACGCCTACAACCGCGGCGCAGAACAACTGGTGAAATGAAAAACTCCATGGATTCCCGAAATTTCATCCCACTGGCATTCGCCGCTTTTTGTGCGATTTCCCCGTTTGGTGCGGGCTTGGTTCCGGCATCCGCCCAGGTTTTGCCCGGGCGTGCAGACGATTCCATCCCGGCTCAGGCGGAAACCATCTATGAGCGCGGCCTCCAATACCTCGCCAAATCACAAAACGACGAAGGGACTTGGAACGACAGCTCCGGCTCAGAACCGGGAGTGGTCGGGCTTTGCGTGGCGGCTTATTTGGCGCATGGCGAGGATCCCAACCACGGCCCCTACGCCAAGACCATCCGCCAAGGGATCGACTACATCCTCAGCCAGCAAAACGAAAAAAACGGCTACATCGGCTCCAGCATGTACAATCACGCCTTTGCCACCAAGGCGCTGGCGGAGGCCTACGGGGTGGTGGATCACCCGAAAATTGCGGCGGCTTTGAAGTCGGCGGTGGAGTTGATCGTGAGCGCGCAGAAGCGCAACCGCTTCGGGGCATGGCGCTACACCCCGGAAAGTCGGGATGCGGACACGACGGTCACTGGCTCGCAGCTTGTCACGCTTTTCGCCGCGCGGAATGCCGGCATCGCGGTGCCTGAGGAGGTGATTCGCAAGGGCATCGCCTACCTCACCACCTGCCGCGGCAAGGATGGTTCCTACGGCTACACCTCGCCCTCCGGCGGCAAGCCGACCCTGACGGCCATCGGCTCGCTGTGCCTTTCACTCGCAAAAGAGCGGGATTCAAAGGGCTATCAGGCGAGTCTGGCGTATCTCACGAAAAATCTGGATTTCCGGGACCGCTACTACCCATTTTATTTTGAGTATTACATGTCGCAGGCCTTGTTCCATGCCGACGAGGCCGTCTGGAAGGAGTGGAATACGCGGAATATCCGTTATTTATCGACCATCCAGTCCTCGGACGGTTCATTCCCTGGCAACCAAGGAAGCTCGTTCAACACGGCTGGCGCGCTTTTGTCGTTGGCGCTCAATTACCGCTACCTTCCAATTTACGAAAAATGAGAGGGCATGGAGTGACATTCTGGCTGCTTGCTGGCGCGCTGAGTTTTTCTGCGGAACCGCCAAGCGATTTGCTGCGCTTTGGCAATGGAGACCAACTTCACGGTCAGTTCCAAGGCCTAGCCGAGGGTGGTTTGGCGCTTTGGCGGCGGCAGGATGTCGTTGATCCAGTGCCATTTAAGACAAATGGGATCCGTCATGTGGTGCTCCGTGGCGGCCGCCCCTTGCAGGCGCTTAGCTCGCTTTCCCACGTGGCATTGGTCAATGGCGACCGTGTGCCCGGCACGCTGAGCGCGCTGGATGCGGAGGCGTTGACGGTCGAAACTGCCTTTGCGGGTGCTCTCCGGATTCCTCGTGAGCAGGTTGTGATGCTTGCGCCCAACCCGCTTGGCGGTCGCCTGCATTATCACGGCCCCTTCATCGAGGAGGAATGGAAGATGGCACACGCGGCTTTTCCCGCTGGCATTCCCCACACGGAAAAAGATGCAGATGATGCTGATACCGAGGATCTTGCGGGAACTTGGTTGTTTTCTGGATCGGCTTGGTATTGGCCCGGGAAAAAATCCGGCACCGCCTTGATCCGTCAGGATGGCATGCCGGACCGCTCGATCTTGCGCTTCGACTTGGCATGGCGGAACCGGCTTTCGCTCGCGGTTGCCTTCCATGCGGATTTCGCCAAAATCCGTCCCGCAAAGGAGGCGGGTGGGGACGATGCAAAGGAGGAGGCGAGGCCGATCGGCTTCGTGCCGGGAGATTCGACGGTGCTGCCAGTGCTTTTTGGAAACAGCTATGTGCTGCAAATTTTTGCAACGCACATGATGTTGTTTCGGTCATCGATTGATGAAGAAGGCGCGCCAAAAATCGAGCGCGTGCAGATCAATGGCAATGCGGTCCGGCTAGGGGATACGGGCAAGGCGACGCTTGAGATCCGCAGCAACCGGCTTAGCGGGCAGATTTCCTTGTTTGTGAACGACGAATTCATCGTCCAATGGAGCGAACGCGCGGAGGCGGAGGGGGCCGGGAATGGCTACGCCGGCCGCGGAAATGGTTTCGGGTTTGTGGTCCAAACCGAGGATGCTCCCGTCAAAATTTCTGACGTGATGGTCGCGGAGTGGAATGGCATGCCCGACTCAGCACGCAGCTTGCAAGTGGACGCGCAGGATGTGGTCTTGCTCGCCAATGGCACCGACCGCTTTGCCGGGAAGGTGATTTCGCTGGAGGGCGGAAAACTCGACTTCGAGGGGAAATTCGGCCGTTTTCAATTCCAGCTCGACGAGGTGGCTGAGATCCGCTTCGCCCGCGACGGCTTGGTGCGTCAGACTGAACCGGCGGCCGATGAACTGACTCTGCGCTTCAGCCCGCTCGGTCAAATTTCCGCAAGGCCGCTTGCTGGAACTCATTCAAATCTAAAGCTTTTGAGCCAAATTTACGGGGAAATCGACTGCAAGCTGGACGCCGCAGTGATGCTCGATTTCCAAGCCACCACCACGATCATCGATGACTGGGAATCTGAGTTTTAAGGAATTTTCACGGGTTCGGAACCGTGCGGCAGCGATCTACGGAGGCGTGATGCGCTTGCTCGGCAGCGTGCTGCTTGGCGGCGGCGGGCTTTTGGCTGATGACTTGAAGCTTGCGGGCGATGTGCGGCTGAGCGGAACCATCCAGTCGATCAGCCGCGAGGGCATTTTGGAACTTTCCTCCGAGCTATCCCCAGAACCCTTGCAGATTCACGCCGCGGCGGTGGAAATGGCTCGTTTCAGCCATGCGGATGCGCCAGCTCAGACGCCGGGTGCCTTGTTGGAACTGACAAATGGCGACGTCTTGCCGGTTCTCGTCGAGTCACTTGGAGGAGCGAAGATTGTGGTGCATGCGCCGGATGCCGGGCGTTTGGAAATTCCACGCAGCGCGCTGAAATCCCTGCAATTTGGGGTGAAAAGTCGTAAAATTGCTTACCAAGGGCCCAAGAACATCGAGGAGTGGGATCTTGGCGACAGCGGTCAAGATGGCTGGAGTTTTGCCGGGAATGCACTGGTTGCCAATGGCCCGGCCTACGCCTCGCAGCGCATGGATGCGCCACGGCAGTTCTCGCTTAAGTTCTCACTGAAGTGGCAGGCGGACCCGAATTTTCAAATTTACTTTGCCGACCCGTTGACGCCGGATGCGGAGAGGGTGGATCGTTACTACTTGCAATTCAATGCGGCAGGCATGGAAATCAAGCGTGAGGCAAGCAAGGGGAAACGGTTTCAATCGGTCATGTTGCTCGCCCGCACGCCAGATTTGTATCCATCAAGCCAACTGGATCTTGAGATCCGGGTGGATCGCAATGCGTCGCGCATTCACCTCCTGCTCAACGGCGAGCCCGAGGGCGCGGGTGTTGATCCGGCGGGCAGCCCGCCCAGTGGAAATGGTCTGCGCTTGGTGAACGCCTCGCCTGCGGGGGGGACTCAGGAAATTAGCCGGATCGAGCTGTCGGAACTGGACAACGCGCGCACGCGGCATCGCTTGGAAGAACGCGGGGATGTGAGTGTGGACAGCCTGATCAGCCGGGATGACGACCGCTGGGGCGGGCAGTTGCTGAGCATTCGCAAAGGGGAGGATGGTGCGATTTTCCAGTTCAAGAGTGATTTCCAAGAGGCCCCGCTGGAGTTGTTGGAGGCGGATGTATCGACGATTTTCTTTTCTGCCGCCGCTTCCGCCCCGGCGGCGCAAGTGCCGGATCATCCGTTTGTTCTGCGCTTGCAGAGCGAGGGCCAGCTGCGCGTGGCGTCCTGTCAATTCGCGGCGGATGGCATCATGGTTGAGCACCCCCTGCTTGGCCCGCTCACCTTCAAGCGCAGTGGAGTGGTCGCCCTGGAACGGGTGCAGCAAGCTCCTGCAAAACCGAAAGCAAAAGAATGAAATTTCCACTCGCTCTTTCCTTTTTGCTCCTTGTGCAACTCTCCTCACTCGTTGCGGATGAGGTGCTTGCGACGGTGCGCTTCTCGAACAACGACCGACTGAGCGGCAGCATCGAGTCACTTACGACGGAGCGCTTGGTTTGGAAGTCGCCGATTCTCGCGCAAGCAAGCCCGTTTTTTCTGAAGAATGTCCTCGATCTAACGCTCGTTCCCGAGAGGCGGGAACTGGCGGCAAATCATGAGGCACGTTTGAGTCTCACGAATGGTGATGAGGTCCGCGGCCAGTTGGTGGCGGTGGCGGAGGATTTTGTCGAGTTGGACACCTGGTTCGCGGGCCGGGTGAAGTTCAACCGCTTGATGATTTCTGGCATCGAGATCAACGAGCGCCGGAATTTGATTTTTCGCGGGCCTGACGGGCTTGGGGGCTGGGTGCAATCTGGCGCTCAGCCGGCGTGGGATTACCAGAATGCCGCATTTCGCTCCGGCAGTGCTGGGAGCATTGCGCGCGATGTGGCGCTGCCTGATGAATGCAGCGTCGCCTTCGATGCCGCGTGGCGCGGTTCGCTGGGTCTCCGCGTGGCGCTGTTTTCGAAGGATACCTCGAGCGATCGCCCGTCATCGGGCTACGAGCTGACTTTCCAGCAGCGGTCAATTTACCTGCGGAGCAGCAAAACGCAGCGGTTTTTAGGGCACACGCCCCATGCGACGGCGCTGCAGGAAAATGAAAAGGCGCGCATCGAGGTGCGTGCCAGTCTGAAGTCCGGAAAAATCTGTGTGTTGGTGGATGACGTCCTGGTCGATGTCTGGACCGACCCGGACATCGCCGATACCGAAGTGGGGCGGGGCATTCATTTCATTGCTCAAAATGCCTTGCCCGTCCAAGTTTCCCGGATTGAGGTTGCGGAGTGGGATGGCGAGGTGGGTGAGCTGCCAGACCGGCAAGCGGGCGGTGGGATGGATGAATTTGGCGGAGAGGCGGAGAGGCGCCTGCGCAAGGTGGACAAGCCGAAGGCTGGCCGGATGGAACTGCGCAATGGCGACAGCATCACCGGCGAGGTGCTTGCCATTTCCGAGGGGCGGATCGTGGTGAAAACTCCGTTCCGCGAGGTGCGTCTGCCGATCGAGAATCTCCGGTCGGTCGCGCTCAAGCCAGTGGCCCTAGAACGCTGCAAACGGGAAAATGGCGATGTCCGTGGCTGGTTTCCGGATGGCTCATCGTTGGTTTTCCGGCTGGATCGCGTCCGCCCGGGCATCCTCACTGGCTACAGCCAAAACTTCGGTGTCGCAGACTTCAAGCTCGCCGCCTTCAACCGGATTGAGTTCAACATCTACGATCCCGCGCTGGAGGAAGTCCGGCAGACCAACGCTTGGTGAGTGAATCTCCTTGATGAAATCGTCGCCACCTACCAGTCCTTCGAGACCGTCGAGAAATATTCCTACCGCGCCACCCCGCAGGAACTCACCGACAACGACTTCAACCTCAACATGCCGCGCTATGTGGACACGTTCGAAGAGGAGTCCGAAATCGACCTCGGCGCCGTGAAGCAGGAAATCGCCCACCTCGAATCCCAACTCACCACCGTCCGGGCGAAAATGAAAAACCATTTACAAGAACTCGGACTTTAAAAATACTTGAAATGCTCATTATGATCATTTAAGATACCATCAAAGATGAAAAAGCTAAACGCTAGCCTACTCGACGAGGCCTTAAACCTCCTCGCCGAGTCCACAGAAGACCACCCGAATCAACACTGGGTGGTCTGCGGAGGCTCGTCGTTGCTGGCACTGGGCTTGGTAAGTCGCACGACCACCCGCGATGTGGACGTGCTGGCCCGCGTCGAGCCGGACGGGCTGATCACCGCCAAGCCCCTGCCCGAGTGGCTTGAAAGTGCGGCCGAGCAAGTCAGGAAGCAGCTCGGGCTCATGGAGAATTGGTTCAACACCGGCCCATCCGACGACTCCTTTTTCCGCTTCGGCTTTCCCGAGGGAATGGCCGAGCGACTGATTCCGAGGGAGTATGGCCCGAACAAAAACCTGCGCATCAGCTTCATCAGTCGTCGGGATCAGGTTTTCTTCAAACTTTACGCCACAGCAGACTCCGACAAAGGACGGCACTACGAGGATTTGCAGGATCTCCAGCCCACAGCGGAGGAACTGCTCGCCGCCGCCCGCTGGACACGCACTCAGGATCCATCGGAAGGATTCCTGTTTGTCCTCGGTGAAGTTCTCAAAGCACTTGGTCATGAACCCCTCATTGCACAACTTTAGGGAAAGCCTGCTCCAGCGGCTTCTCGACTTCCTTTGGCGGCAATGGTCCGCCTTGGGAGTGGCGGGTCATGCCCGCAGCGATGATCCGTGGATGATCGACCCCGAGGCGCTGCTTCTTTTCTCCACCCACATCGCCCGCCACGACAGCCGCCTGTTCGATGAAATTCTCGACTGGCTCCACACCAACGGCTCTTGGATCAACCTCCAGCGCCTAGGAACCCTGCATAAGGAAGATCGCCTCGGCGATTCCGCCATCCTCGCCGCTATCGCGGATCTCCTCTCCCAGGAATCCGCTCATCTCAAGTGGAAGCTCCTCATGCGTCGGCTGGAAAAGCCAGACTCTCCCCCCGCAGATTTGGTTCAACGGCTCTTCCCCTCCATCCCCATTCTCAAAGAACCGGATCCGGTATTCCTCAAGCACGGGTTGGAGCGCGGCGGCATCGAACTCCGGGGCATGAGCCAATCTCCTCGCCCGGACCAGCCCGCTACCTTTCTCTTCAAACTCCGCGCCCTGTTCGGCATGCAGGCCCGTGCCGAAGTCATGGCCTGGCTGCTTGCCAACGAACAAGGACACCCGGCGGAAATCGCCCGCCAAACCGGTTACTTCCGCGGTTCCATCCAGAACGTCCTCAATGATCTCACCGCATCCGGTCACATCGGCTCCATCCGCATCGGCAGGGAAAAAACCTTCTCCATCCTCCGCCACGACGAATGGCGCTTCCTCCTAACTTGGCCGAATGCGGGTGCATTCCCCCGATGGCTCAACTGGGCACCGCTCTTCCACGCCATCCAGACTTTTCTCGATACCCTCGGCAAACCCGGACTCGACGACAAATCCGAGAACTTCCAAGCCATCCAACTCCGTGAAGCCCTCGACCAAGCCACTCCCGCGCTCGCTCG
>JBILPN010000155.1:0-7400 GCA_044373865.1 Luteolibacter sp.
TGGGCTTGTGGAGTCGCTGTTGGAGAGTCGGGCGCTGATGTTTTCCACGGTGAGGCCGGTGCCAAGGCAGGGGACGATAGCGAGGTTTGCCTTGCCCGCGTCGGTGGTGGTGACGGTCTTGGTGAGTGGATCGAGCGTGGTGTTAGTCGTTAGCAGATGCCAGCGCGCCTGATAGCTGCGCGACGTCGTCATGTTGCTTGGCACCATGGTGTCGGCCACGATGTAGATGTCGGGTTTCACGAAGAGGACGCGGCGGGTTTGGGTGGCGGGGCGGTTGGTATAACTTGTGCCGTAGCCGCGGTTATAGACCCCGGCGGCGAAGTCGTGGTTGGCGCCGGATTCCCAACGCATGTTGACGGGAGCTTGCGATTGGTAGTCGGCATCGGTGGCGGCGTAGGAACCATCGCCGCCTTTTTGGGCGAGGCCGTCCACGGTGACGCAGTTATGGGAATAACTGCTGGTGCCCCAGGTGCGCCAAATGCTGGATTCGTAGGAGCCGCCGCCGCTGTCGAAGAGGATTTCGCGGCCGTAGGCCCAGAGCACGACGTTGAGCTTGTCCTCGTGGCGGTGGCTGCTGGAGCCGAGCGGGCCGGCGTCAAAGCAGAGGAAATTCGCGTCAGCTTCCCAACCGGAGCGCATCACACCGTAGCCTGCATAGGGGAAGTTCCACGAGGTTTTTGCTGGCTTGGTGCCGCTGCCGTTAGTCCAGAGGAAATCGGTGCGGTGGGGGAAATATTCGTATCCGGCCTGGAGGTAGGTGCGCGTGTCCTCGTTGGCGGCACCGCAGTCGTTGAAGGGAGGTAGAAGTCGGTTCGGTGCGGAGTTGTAGAGTAGGAAATTGAACGCATTTTCGGTGCGCTCGATGTAGCCGGCGGGAAGATCAGCGATGCGGCCGTTCAGTTTGGCGAGATCGTAGATGTCATCCACGAAGCCGAGCGTCCCGAGGTGATAGCGTGGGGAAAGCTCGATGTGGGCGCCGTCCGGATAGAACTGGAACTGCTGCTGAGTGTCCATTTGCTGGGATGCGTAAGCGCGCCACTCGGTCGCCTCGCTGAGCTCAGGGAAAGCGGTGGCGGTGGTGTAGATGCCGCTGAGTTCCCAGGCGTCGATGTTGAAGTTCATCGCGGGCTGGATCGCATACTGGCGGAGGTAGCGGGTGTTTTCGATGCTAGATTTTAGATAGATGACGACGTCTTCGTCGGAGAAGGATGGTGATTTGATGAAGCGAAAAAACGTGTTGGGCCAAGTTCTCATGCGTTCAGCGGCTTGGATTGTGGCCCACGCGGAGAGGATGCTTTGTGTGGTGCTTGGGGAGGGGCATTGGGTGACCCAGCTGCGAAATTGGCGGGTCCACGCCTGGGCGTAGCTTTCATCTGCGGTGCCCCAATACGTCGCTCCGTAGTTGGGCCAGAAGTTCATGCGGTTGATCAGGCTGACCCACTGGGCGGTTGGCGCGGGCGAGTAGAGCCAGTTGATTTCTCCATTCGGAAAGGTGTTGGTGTAGCCTGCGTAGGAGAAGGTGCCGGCGATGGTGCTGTCGGCATCGGTTTTGTTATAGCGGATGTTGGTGGTGGGGTTCCGCCAGTCGAAAAACCAATTCACGTTGGTGCGGTTGCGGAGGTAGGTGGCGAGGGCGGTCTTGGCTGCGGGGAAATTCGAGTTGAGCACCAGGGCTTTCACCGTTTCGAGGCCGGGGTAGTCGAGGTTGAGCGCGTTGAAGAGTTGGGTGTCGGATAGCGTGGGTGTGTAGTTGTCGATGACTAGATAGAGTGTGTTGCCGATGACTTCGAGGTGGAATTCGGTGGGGTTCGAAGTGTTGAGTGTGAGGGATGTGGGGAGGGTTCCGGTGATGCTACCCCAGGTGACGAGAGGGAATTTCGTGCCAATCGGGCCAAGGTTAGAATCCGCGGTGACAGTGATGTTAGGTGGGGTGGCGAGATTGAGCGCGCCGGTGATTTTGAGTGGAGCGAGCGTGGTGCTGGGCGTGAGTGTGCCGAAGTTAAAATCGAGATCGGATGCGATGCCTGCGTTGTTGATGGTAAGGCTGGCGCAGGTCCACTGCTTGGTCCTGTCGGTGATGGAGACGCCGAGGATCGCGTGGTTCGTCGCTGTGGCGGCGAGTGAAACGGCGCTGTTGGCGCAGGAGCCGCCGGTGACACCGATGAGTTTTCCTGAGTTGATGGTTGTGGTGCCGGAGTAGGTGTTGGCGGCGGTGAGTGTCCAGGTGCCGGGATCGGTTTTAATAAGTGAAAGTCCACTGCCGTTGCTGATGACGCCGCTGATGGTATTGGCGGCGGTGGATGCACCGGTGAGGTAGAGCGTGCGGTCGGTGAAGACCGAGGTGACGCCGCCGGAGACGGTCAAGGTGCCGACATCGCTGGCGATCACTGTCGAAGCGAGGCCGGATTTGAGGGAGATGTTTCCCTGGATGCGGTTGGTTCCGGATTTGTTACGAATGCCTGCGTAGGAGTTGCTGGCGGTGGAGAACGAGATGGCGGGCGGCAGGACGATGCTGCCGCCTTCGCCGGGATCTAGGAAAACGCCGAGTCCGGTAGCAATGCCGCCACCGCCGTTGAGATGGATCGTCTTGGCTGTGGTGCCGAAGGAGTTGTTCTGGGTGATCCGGAGGACGCCGGAATTGAGGTTCACATTTCCGGAGAATGCGTTGCTCCCGGATAGGGTGAGCACCCCGGTGCTGCCGACGCCGGTTTTTGTGAATCCGGCTGAACCGACGATAGAAGATGAAATTTCCGCAGTGACCGCGGCGGTGGTGGTGATGGTCGGTGTGGTGCCGTTGAGGGTGACGGTTTCGTTTCCGATCTTATAGCCAGTGGTTTTGAAGGTGAGGTCGTTGGCGGTGATGCCGCCGCTTGCGACGCTGACCATGCCGGCGGTGGAGGCGAAAACGGCGTCGTCATCAAGAGCGCCGGATGCGGGCCATTTCACCGCAGTGCTGCCGTCGAACCAATTGGACGAGAGGTTGGTGTCCCAAGTGCCGATGCCGCCAGAGCCGCTCGCACCCCATTGAAGCGAGGCAGCAGCTGAAACGGCGGATAGCACCAAGGCCAGCAGGAGGTTGAGGGCAGCAATCGCTGCCATTGCGAAATGGGGTTTCATAGACAATTTCTGAGGTCTTCCATCAAGACGTGAAATTGAGAATCACAGAGTCCAACAGCGATTTTGCAATGTGTGTCGATGAGTGTTAGATGTTTATAAGAAGGCTGAGGCCGCATCTCCGTCAAAAGAGCGTGGGCACGTTGCCCACGCTCTCAGGGGATGATGTGACTGGAGTCGCTGGTGCCTCGTTGGGTCTAACTTAAGGTTGAGTGACTTTGATGCGGGTGAACAGTTTCGCTGCCGGGCCACCCGTGATGGTGGTGGTGACTGTGACGACTCCAGCGGCGGGCGCCGAAGCACTGATGGTGGCGGTGGTGCCGCTGCTGCTGCTTGCTCCACTTGCCTTCCATTCCACAAGGTCGGAGGACCATTCGTAACTGTAGGCAACATCCGTTGCGATGCTTGGGTTCAGTGTGTGCTGATAGGTGGCGGAGGATGCGGTGGATGAGATGTTGATCAATCCTGCACTGAAGACGTTTGGATTGGTTCCAAAGACATTTTCCAACCCGTTGGCGATTCCGTCATGGTCGGAGTCGGTGGTGAAACCGCTTGCAGGTGGGTTCCCGGCGAGCCAACTGGCATAGGTGTTGGTGGGGGCTGCGGAGACCGCGAGGCGACCGTCTAATTCGGTGAAGGTGTAAGTGTTACTCTCAACGGTTTTTGTCCAGGTGCCAGATGAGCTTTCGGTGAAGCCGGTGACGGTGAAATTTTCGCCGAAAGTTTCGTCCACATTGTCCACGTCCACCAGCAGCCACTCCGTAGCGGTGTTGGCGTTAGTTAGGTCGATGTTCAGGGCTCCATCGAGAGTCAGTAGGCCGGTGGCGTTGCCGGTGATCATGTTGGAGGTTCCGTCCGCTTTGGGAAGGAGGAGGGTGCTGCCGCCATTGGCGAGCACGAGTTCGCCACCGTTGACGGTGGTGTTGCCCGTGTAGGTGTTCGCTCCGGAGAGGATCCACTTGCCGGCACCTTGCTTGAGGACGGGCAGCGACCTTGTGGGACTTGCTGCCTGGCCGATGATTCCGCTGATCGTGTTATCCGATGTTGATGCACCACCGAGGGTCAGGTTGCGGGTGGTGGCGTCGATGACGAGAGTGATGTTCCCGGAAATCGTCAGCTTTCCAGAAGTACTGGAAATGTTGAGAGCCGGATTGCCGCTGTCGTAGTTGATTTGACCTTGGATTGTGTTGTCACCGCTCTCGTTGTTGATGCCAGCGGTATCATTGGAATTCGAGGAAACGTTGAGGGTGATGTTGGAGGGCAGGGTGATGTTGTTGGTGAGATAGAGCCTGCGGTCAGATCCCTGCATGAAAAAGGTCTTCGGCCCGACGCCCAAGGCTCCGGAGTTGGCCAAGATGAGGCGGCCGGCACTGGCCGTCACATTTCCGGAAAAGGTGTTGTCGCCAGAGAGCGTCAGGAAGCCAGTGCCCACCTTGTTCAGGGCTCCATTGCTCAGGATGCCGCTGTATTCGGTTGTCACGTTTTTGGCTCCGATGCTTAGGACGTTTCCACCGGCATTGATGTTGCGGGTTCCTGTTAAGCCACCGATGTTGTAGGTGTCGGTGTCGGGGATGACGAAGGAAACGGTGCCCGCGTCGGCGCTGTTCATGTCCAGCGTTGAGGTCGCGAGAGCATTGACGTGGCCCAAGGCGAGGTTGCCTGCGGTGATGCGGGTGTCGCCGGTGTGGGTGTTCGAGCCGGATATTACCAAGTTGCCGGTGCCTGCTTTGGTGAGCGGGAAAGCCCCGCTGACGTTGCCACTCACGGTGAGGGAATTGATGGAGTCGTTCGTCCAGGTTTGTCCCGCACCCAGCATGATTTTTGGTCCGATGTTGCTGGCGGGGATGGCGGCGTTCATGGTGATGCCGCTGGCTGCGAGGGTGAGTGTGCTGCCGTCGGCACCGAGATCCAAGCCATTCACCGTATCAGCAATGGTCAGGCTGTTGATGCTCATGTCTGCTCCAAGAACGGTCCCGGTGGGTGGGTTGATGGGGGATGTCGCCGAGATGATCAAGTTGGCGGTGGCTCCAGGTACAAGCGGTTGCGTGGGGCCCGCGGCAGTTGCAGTCCAGTTGCTGGTGGCCGTGGTGCCGTCGGAGGCCGCCCACTCGTTGTTGAAGTCTCCAGACCAGTAGGCGTCGGTGAGTGGGGTTGCGGCCGTGACGCTGACCGTGATCGATGCGGCAGCCGGGGTGAGTGAACCCACCGTAAAATTGGTGTTGTTATAGACCTTGCCGAGGGTGGGAGGTGTCGCAGGATTCAAGGAACTGCCCGCGCCGCCGCTGATGAGCGTGTAAGTTCCGGTGCCGGGAGTGACCGTTGGAATTCCGTGGATGTTCACGGTGTGTTCATCGTCGCTGATGGTCGCCGCTTCCGTGACGTTGATGCGGGCACTGGTGGCCGTCGCGCCGATGGAGCCGCCGAGAGTGGTGCCAGAGCTCCCGGTGACGGTTAGGGCTCCTTGGATGGCGAGTGCCGAGTCTGCTTTAGCGGCGTAATTTAGAGCGGCCCCGGCGGCGACCGAGACGTCAGCGGTCGCGGTTTTTCCCAAACCGCTCGCGCTGAAAACGGTCAGGTTACCTTCAGAAATGGTGGTCGCGCCGGTGTAGGTATTCGCGCCGGAGAAGATCCACTTGCCGGTGCCGGTTTTTTGGACAGTGGTGACAACACTTGAATTCGCGACTAAGCCCGCGAGACGGTTCTCACTTGTGCTGGTTCCCGTGATGGTGAGTTTTCGGCTTCCAGTTCCGCCGTTGACCGTGCCGGAGATCACCAACGAGCCTCCGTTGCTTCGGATGGTGTTGGACGTCGTGGAATTCATGTAAACCCCCTGGCTGATGGTGTTGTCGCCCGCAGTGTTGAGGATGGTTCCTCCATTGACCTGGAACCGGGTGATCAGGGCGATATTTCCTGTGGAGCCGTCCATCTCGAACGTGCTGTTGTTGGCAAAAATCCAGTTGCCGGTTCCAATGCTGTTGATGGCGGAGGCCTTGGTGACTTCGAGAGTGCCCCCCGTGGCGGTCACCCAGCCACTGAAGCTGTTGATTCCCGACAGGGTCAGCGTTCCGGCTCCGGATTTGGTAAGGCCGGCGGCAGCTGAAGTGCCCAGACTACCGCCCATATTAGCGGTGATCTCGGTACTGACCGAGGTGGCGGTGTTGATGACGGCTCCGGTGGTGCCGCTAACAGCCGGCACGAGGAACATCGGGCCGCCGGCGATCTTGTATCCCGTGGTGTTGAAGGTCATGTCGTTGACGATGGCCGAAGGGGCTGAGGAGATGGCTGTGACCGTGCCTGCGATGCCGCCAAAGACCGCGTCGTTATCACCGGCGCTCGTCGGCCAGAGGGTGCCGGCGCCGGTCCAGTTGGCGGTGACGGTGTCCCAGGTTTCACTGGCACCGGTGGCGCCGCCGGTGGCAAGGCCGTTCCAGTTATAGACAGCTGCCTGAGCGGTGGCGGCGGAGCCGATGACGATGAGAGAGAGGAAGAGGGGACGGAGGCGGTTTTTCATGATGGTGGATTTTAGGGTGGTTTTTTGCGAGGCACGACTCGTGGAGACGATACAACGGTCAAGACGGTGGCGAGTGCTCCGGGGCGGTGCAAGGTTCTGACCCTCATCCTTTCGGTGGAGGGCCGCGGGCTCCCTCTGACCCAATTTTCGCCGCGATCGTCATCCGAAAGGATGAAACCCGTGGTGATGACAATCCTTGCGCCCAAGACGACGCTCATTCAACACGGGAGGACTTGACCGTCCGCCATGCTGAAACTCAATCCGACGAAATGACAATCTGGCTCCGAATCAAACTCCTGGCGGCGATCGCGTTCATGCTTGGGCTTCATCCGTCACTGGCCGCTGGGGATTTTGATGTCCGGAGCTATGGTGCGGTGGCGGATGGGAAAACTCTGAACACGGGAGCCATTCAGAAAGCCATTGATGCGGCGGCCAGCGCGAAAGGCGGGCGGGTGATCATGCCGCCCGGAATCTATCTGAGTGGCAGCATCCGACTGAGGAGCCACGTGACACTTCATTTGGAAAAAGGTGCCACCCTTTTGGGGAGCACGGATGTTTCCCATTACCAGCGTTTGAACTTTCTTGCGCTGGTGATGGCAAACGAGCAGGAAAACCTTGGAATCAGCGGCGAGGGCGTGATCGATGGGCAGGGAAAAATTCTTGCTGAAGCCGTCATCGCGCCGATTAAGCCGGGAAATTTTCCTGATGCTGGCGAGGCCAAGCGGCCGGTGCTGATCAATTTTCGAAACTGTCGGGACATCACGGTGCGCGACGT
>JBILPN010000156.1:0-7380 GCA_044373865.1 Luteolibacter sp.
AAGTCGTTTGCGGGGCGTGTCTTCCGCAGGGATCTCGATTTCTCCATCGAAAACTTCAGTCAGGATCACCGGCCCCTCGACCCCGGATCCCACTGCGACGCCAAACTCGGTGCCAAGATCGGTGATGCGTCCGGCGGGGGTGTCGAGGTGGAATCCATTCACTGGCTTCGGAACTTTCACCGATGCGCGACCGTGGGCAACCTGCATGGAAGTGGCCGATGTCACTTCAAAGCGGCATGGGCCCTCAAGGATCACCCGGACACCACTCTGATAGGTAATTTCGGCGTATCCGGAAATCAAATCGAGCGGACCCGTTAGAGACAGCGGTGTATCTATACCGGACCAAATGGCGGCGGTGCTGCCCGTGAGTTCGGCGACAGGGTTCTTTGAGAGGCTGAATACCGCCAACAGCGCGATGGCGGCAGCCAATCCAAGCGTGGCGGGCCAGTAGCGCCGAACCGGAGCGGGTGACTGGGTCGCAACGACCGTTTCCACCCTCCGCTGACGAATGAGTGCGGCGTGGATGCGGAGCATTTTCCGATAGTGGCTGCGGGCTGACTGGGACTTGAGCAGGGTGGCGTTGAGCTCACGGACCTCAGCGTCCCGCAGAGCCTCGTCGAAGAGGCCTTGCAGCAATGCGTCGAGACGTTGCGGATCGTAGTCGGGATTCATGACGGGGATTGGTTCAGTTTTCTCTCCACACACGCTTCCAGCATGAGGCGAATGCGGTGGAGTTGCCCGGATAGCGCACCGGGGCTGAGATTGCGGGTGGTGGCCATTTCATGGACCGATGAATTCGGCTGATAACGGTGGAGAATCAGCTCGCGTTTTTCTTGGGGAAGCTGGTCCAAGCAATCGCCCAAAGCACGATCCAACGAGATGGTCCCTTCAAGATCCGAATCATCCTCGCTGGCCAACAAGTCGATCAGGTCGGAATCGAAGACATGCTTGTCGCGGGAGGCATCCCGTCGCGCGGCTTTCACCTGAAACCACGCGATCCGGCAGGCCCAAGGCATGAACGGCTTCGACTGGTCATAGTCGGCCGCCTTGCGCCACAGCACCAAGTTGGTTTCCTGGAGCACATCATCCGCCAGGGCCGGGTTGGGCAAAAGGCTGAGCACGTAGGCATGAAGCGCCGCCTGATGACGGGTGATCAGCGCAACAAGGTTTTCCTGCGGGTCTCTGGGTTGGCTCGGCATCGTTTCATGAGTGTTACCAAAAACCTGCACAATCTTACGCAAAAACATTCAAGTTTCCTCAGCTTGTGAACCCGACCGATTTCATTCCTCGGTTGCGCCAAGCAAACTCGTCCTGATTGCGAACGTACGGAGTCTGGACCGATCAGGCTTGGCTTCCGGTGTCGTTGACAAGTTGGCTGAGCTTCTCAAACTCGGATGACTTGTTGAATCACTGCGAGAGTTTGGAACGACTGGAAAACAAAAATTCGCTCCAAGCAGAAACCCTATAAAACGTGAGGCCCGTGTCCAGGGAAGGCTTGTCGAGAACGGCAGCATGACCAAGGCCCCCAGCCCGGCCCAAAAGCATTGGGAACATTCCCGGCGCGCCGCAGGCCCAAAGTCTGATGTCTCAACTCAAGCGATCCAACGAACTCCAACGCCGAAAACAGCAAGATCACAGAGCATGGGCGATGTATCGCGCACGTGGAGGCCGAGGAAGAAAGCCTGTTTTAAGTCGCCAGCGTCAGAGAAGATGCGAGAGCCGCGCGCAAAAGAGCAAAAATGCACAAAATCTCTCATTTGTGTGATCATCCGATGTGATCACCACCCATTATTCACGTTTTTTGTTCACGGTCGCGAAGTCGGATTGAAACACTTGGGAAGAGCTCGTCATTTCTCGCTACCTGATGATTAGCGCCCGTTTCACGCCATTTTCAGAAATTACCTGATCTGGAAAAACTTGCCAAAACATCCATACCGGATATAATTGCGCTCTTCTTTATGGAATTGAGTCAACAAAATTTAGAGGAAGCTCTGCACCTCCTTGGAAATCTGCTCGCCACCCGGAAGGGTGACGGTTTCTGGCTTGTCGTCTGTGGAGGCTCCGCATTATTGGCTCAAAAGATCATCACCCGATCCACCGAGGATGTCGATATTCTCGCCATGCGGGACTGGGAAGGCGGGGTGGATCGTGCGTATCCGATGCCGGCAGCGCTAAAGTTGGCCGCGACCCAGGTGGCTGATGAACTTCATCTCGGTGGAAACTGGCTCAATAGCGCGGCCTCGTTGCACTTCCCTGACCTTCACCTGCTGCCTGCCTCATTCTTGCAAGATCTGAAAACCCGGGAATACGGGCACTATCTCAAAATCAGTTTTGTAACGCGCTCCGGCCAGATCCAGCTCAAAACCTACGCCGCACTCAACCGCGCGAAGCCCCGTGACCTCGACGACCTCCGCACTCTGGGCCCCACCAGCGTCGAAACCGAAGCGGCGGTCCGTTGGGTGCTCGACCACATCCCGATCCTCTCGCACCGCGACAAACTTCCCGACCTTCTCACCCTTCTCGGACATGCACACCTCATTCCAAAATTCCAAGGATAGGCTTCTCGGTCGCTTCCTGGATTTCCTGTGGCACCAGTGGTCCGCACTAGGAGTCGCCGGGCAACAGGGCGCACACGACGACCGCCTCATTGATCCCGAGGCGCTCCTGCTCGCGACCACGCGCTTCGGCCGCTACGACGCGCGCCTGCTCGACGAGGTGATCGACTGGCTGAGTTCCAACGGCAAGCGCATCAACCTCCAACGGCTCCGTCGGATCCACGACGAGTGGCCTGTGGCTGACCTGCGCGTGCTCGCCGCGATCAGCGGCGGACTTGCCACCCAATCGGTGATGAGAAAGTGGATCACGCTATCGGAGCCATTGCCTGCCGAGACAGAACCCGAGCCGCTATTCATCGGCATCGACGGCAGCGCCCTACCCATTTTCCACCAACCTGATCCGGACTTCCTCCGCCACGGCTTGCTGCGCGACCCCATGGAACGCCGCCGCATGAGCCAGTCACCGGACCCAAACCGGGCGGCCAACCTGCTCTGCTCCCTGCGTGCGCTCTTCGGGGTCAATGCCCGTGCCGAGATCATCGCCTGGCTGCTCACTCACGAGTCCGGTCATCCCGCGGCCATCGCCCGGGACACCGGTTACTTTTCCAAATCCGTGCAGCACACGCTCAATGAAATGGAGGACTCCGGTCACATCCGCTCCCGCAGGGAGGGCCGCGAAAAGATCTTCTGGCTCAAACCGGGCGCATGGGACGTCCTCATCACTTGGTCCCAGCCGTCCGGCTTCCCTCGCTGGGTCGATTGGATGCCCGTCTTTTCCGCCATCACCACCTTCATCGACGCACTCGACCAGCCCGGTCTCGACGACGCTCCGGAGCAAATTCAGTCGATCCAGCTGCGACAGGCGCTCGATGCAGCCATGCCCGCCCTGTCTCGTGCAGGCATTGCCGAAAGCCTCACTGCGTACAGAAAGCTACAGGGCAGCCGACTCCTCGACGCCATCCACCAAGACTTAAAACAACTGGAACATGCCCTTGAGCCCCCCCAGTAAACTAAATCACGCGCGCCGCCGCTGATGTGTTCCCGCGGCCACCCGCGAGAAGGACGGCAGCGTCTGGGTTACCCATCTTGTTCAAGGTTGGCAAGAAAACGGGAAGTGGATGCGGAAACAATTTTTCGATAGAACGAAACCCGAGAGTTTCGTCGCCATCAAGCGGGTGGCAATGGAGAACAAGGGCCGTGCCCAACAGATGATCCTCTCCACACCCACACAGGTGCGGACCTCCAGCGCGAGGCCAATGGCTACCTCCGCCAACTTATCGAAGCAGCCCGCCCTGAACCCGGTGTGTGATTGATCCCTGACGGCCGGCGGGGATAGTGGCACCACTTCCTCGCCGTTGCGCAAACAGCGGCCCGCATCGAATCCCGAGAAATAGTCACCCCCGGCGCGACAGTAAAACGAAACATCGAATTCCGAGCGCATGCTTGAATAGCTGAGGCCTGACCGCCCCGGCGAAGGTCTTTTGCGAGACCGCTCAAGCATGCACTCGTTTTGTTTCCAATGAAAACCATCGAAAAAACACCGCCCGCCAAGGACAATATCCGCATCTCCTTCCGCCTCACTCCCTCCCTTCTCGCCAAGCTCCGCATGTGTGCCAGGGTTGAGGGAATGACCGTCAACGAGTTCATCGTCCGGGAGTTGGAAAAAGCCGCCCTAGCCGCCGAGAGAGGCATTCCAACGGAGCCCATCGCCCCGCTGCTAACCTACATTCGTATCGACGATGAGGAAACCTGTCGGCAGCTCGCCATTGAAGCCGCCACCCTCCGCCGGTGGCGGCTTTTTTGTGCCGTGCGAACAACTGCCTACACAAACTGCCTACACCCACCCTCACCCCAAAAACTAAAAAGCCCTAAACCGTTGAGGTTTAGGGCTTTGAAAGTGGTTGCGGGAAGAGGATTTGAACCTCTGACCTTCAGGTTATGAGCCTGACGAGCTACCTGGCTGCTCCATCCCGCGATTTTAACCATGCGCCTTTCGGCGCGGGGCGGAATAGTTACGGTCCGCGGAACGGTTTCGCAAGGGAAATTTTGCTATCGCTCGAAATTTGTGATTTTTTTCCGCCGAGATGAACCGCCAGCACGCATGATGACACTGACCCAGGAGGATTGGAAAACCGTCGCGGCCGAGCATCAGGCGCGGGCGGCGCGGCATACGCAGCCAGCAAGACATCGGCG
Source organism: Luteolibacter sp. (assembly GCA_044373865.1). Taxonomy (GTDB): domain Bacteria; phylum Verrucomicrobiota; class Verrucomicrobiia; order Verrucomicrobiales; family Akkermansiaceae; genus Luteolibacter. Next base: position 4,749 of record JBILPN010000156.1, read on the forward strand.
TGACCGAGGCTTGCCGCACCCCATCGAGGACTTTCTATTCCAATATTACCCCTACCCGCTCGCATTGCTCGAAGCATGGCAAGCGGGAATTGGCATCGCTTGTGAGTGGGATACGAAACGGGAAAAAACTCCCCTACCCTGCGGAATTTCCGAGCGCTACCACACTTGCACTGGCGCATTTTTTTTCGCGGATCCCGGGAAATTGAAGGAAAAAGAACGCGAGCGCCTGCAATGGATTTGCAGTCTGCTGGAGGCCAGCTCGACCCGAGCGCCGAATTTTGCCTGCCACGGCTTGCATGAGTGGGCGATGGTTTACGGGGGGCACGAGGTGCGCCATGAGAAAACCACGCGCCTCCGCCTACCCCAGCGAGAAATTGACGCGCTTGTCGAATCCCGGGCGATTTGCTGCTCTCACCACGACGCCTTCCGCTTTTTTGCCGCTGCGGCAAGGCCCTTGAACCGCCTGCAGCCGTCTTTGGATAGCCGCGTCCAGCACGAGCAACCGGGTTGCGTTCACGCCAACATGGACCTCTACAAATGGGCGGCGAAGGCGATGCCATGGGTGGGCTCGGAACTGCTGTTGGACTGCTTCGAATTGGCACTGCACTTGCGCGATCTCGACATGAGAGCCAGCCCCTACGACCTGAGCGAATGGGGACGCGAGGCCATCAAAATTGAAACTTCCGATGGACGGCGAACCTACGAATCCGAGCAACGACGGCTCGCAGCCTTGGCCGCCCCCTTGCGTGCGCGCTTGATCGCCGCGCTGAGAGAAACCCTAGCGCATCCCGCGCTCAAACACCCTGCCAGCGGAGTTTCTGACGGAGCGCCTCATAGAACGAACGCCCTTCGAGCCGCAGCAGATGGAACGATTGCGCCGCTTTCCTAACTTCCACTCGCCCCCCGGCTTGGATGCGCGTGTTGTCCCTTCCATCCACCGTGAAAAGCATGGGGCCGCCGTCGGGATCTTCCGAGGAAATTTCAATAAGCGAGTCGTCTGATAGGACGAGCGAGCGCTGGCTGAGGCTGTGTGGACAAATCGGAGTGATCACAAAAACCCCGGCACTCGGAGCGATGAGAGGCCCGCCCGCAGACAGCGAATAGGCGGTCGAGCCCGTCGGCGTGGCGACAATCAAGCCATCCGCCCGATAATCGTTGAGCAACTCACCATTCACTTGGGCACGCAGCGAAACGAGACGCCCAGTGTCCCCGCGCGCAAGCGTGACCTCGTTGAGTGCAATGAAGGTTTCCGCCGGCCGATCCGGGCGATGCAGAGTGGCCTCCAACAGCGTGCGAATGCTGGTGGTGAAGCGCCCGCTGGCAAGAGCCGCAGCAAAAAGATCAAGCTCATCATCCTTGCAACTCGTGAGAAACCCTAAATTGCCAATGTTAATTCCTGCCACCGGCTTCTGAAATTTTCCCAATTTGGACAAGGCGTGCAGCATCGTGCCGTCCCCCCCGAGCACTGCTGCAGCGTCCACATGCTCGGAAAATGCCGCAGCGGGGATGCCGCCTCCCTCGCCCGCCAGCGCCGCAGTTTCCTCATCCAGAATGACCGTGCAGCCCTGCGCATGCAAGGCAGCACGCAGGGCGTGAAGCGTTGGAAGAGTGCCTGTCTTGTGTGGGTTTGATAGAATTCCGACGTTCACGATGCGTGAGCTTACTGAATGAATCTCCGGGCTGGCAAGCCGCAGGAATGCCAGAATGACAGTTTCAAACCGTCGCCACCGCAGCCGGCACGAGCAGGTTCTTCACGGTAGGAATCAATTGCTCCAACTCATTCACCACCACAAACTCACCGTCATAGCACCAAATCTCAAGCATCTCAATGAGCGGAGTCCAGAAGGACACTCCATTTTCATCGACACGATTGAAAATAACCACCGGCTTTCCAAGCATCGCAGGGTGTCCCTGGTGCTTGAAAATCATCAGGGCAATCATTTCCTGCACCGTTCCCGAGCCACCTGGAAAAATGATGAAACCATCTGAATTTTCGATCATGATCTCCATCCGCGTGTAAATATCCGGCTTCAACCAGAAACTCGACAGCCCCACTGGCAAGCCCTCAAGCTCAATGATGTGCGGCACGTTCGAGCCACCCGTCCAGCCGCCAGCATCCACTGAACCGCGGACAACTTCCCCCATAATCCCCGAATTTCCGGCACCGGAAACGCAGCCAAGACGGTTCTCTGCGAGCAACCTGCCCAAAGCATATCCGTCTTCCAAATACGCGGGATCTTCGATCGAAGCCGAGCAGAAAACACAAATGCTCCCCTCATGATCCACCGGCAGTGGAGTTTCAAATGACACCGCGGTATTCACGCCGATTTTCTCCCGCCCGACACTGGGCAGGCCAACCCGACGCGCCGACGTGAGCAGCTCCAGAGCCTCCTCTGGCGACTCCGCGAGGAACAGGTAATCCCGGTGATTTTGCCGGACCGTCCCCATGCGGTTCAAGTGCGCAAGCAGATCAAACAGCCGATTCCACGATTGATCGGTGTTCAGCAAGACCGTGGGTTTGCCCGATAGATTCACATCAAGCGTTTGATAACCGACGAAAATTGAAACTGCCTTGAACAAATCTTCAAGCGTCGCGCCGGGTGTGAATACAAACGCATCCGACTCGATGATT
>JBILPN010000157.1:0-7379 GCA_044373865.1 Luteolibacter sp.
CCCGACAGGCCCGCAGCCGATCGACGGCCTCAGCCTGCTTCCCGTCCTCAAGGATTCCGCCGCCCGTGTCCGGGACCACGCCTATCATTGCTTTCCCCGCAGCGGCAAGCTCGGCCGGGCCATTCGGACAGACCGCTATCGATTGGTCGATTGGCGCCCGATCGGGAAACCCGGTGCCACGCCCGTTTACGAACTCTACGACTATCAGAGCAGTGCGGTGGAAACGGTGAACCTCGCGGATGAAAATTCGGACGTCGTGGCCAAGCTGCGATCCATCCTCGCCCGCCATCCGGAACCGCAAGCCCGCGGGGGGCATTGATCGTGTTGATCTGGCAACTCACTTCTTCCGCCCGCAAGGGCGATGATTTCCGAAACTAAAAGCGACAGGCGCAATCAAAAATCCAATCGTAAACCACAGCGATCACAGAGACGGTCAGTCTGCCGTATCGCCTGCTCATGAAGTTCACGTCACGGGCAGTGAAGATTTGTTAGGCTTCAGTCTCTGACGGCTAGGATGGAGACGGTGGCTTCTTGGAGGAGGTTTTCTGCGTTGGAACCGAGGAGGAAGCCGGTGATTCTTGAGACACCGTGGACGCCAAGGACCACAAGGTCAGCTCCATTTTGCCGGATGTGGCTGGTGATGGCGGCAGAGGCGCATCTTGATTGCAGAATTAGCGAGGAATGAGGGAGTTGTGCGAGGTCTGCGCGGTGAGGAGCGAGGAAATCTTGCATCCGCCTCTGAATCCGGGTTTGGCATTCTTCTGCGTAAGTGGTGGGGGAATCCATCGCGTGATCCAAGGTTTCGCCCCATGGATCCATGTCCGGTGGATACATAACGTGGACGATTTCAAGGGATGAGTGGTTGGCTGAGGCGAGAGCGATCCCGCGGGCAAGCGCTCGTTTGGAGGTTTCTGAGAAATCGGTGCAGATGACAATTTTTGAGAAATCTCCTTCCTGCCAATCGCGCAGGACGAGGACATCGCAGGATGCGGAGCGAACGCAGCGGGAGGCGACCGAGCCAAGCCTGCTTTTGGTCATGTCATTGGCTGCGATGACCAACATCCAAGCCGCTTGTTCTTCAACCACTTTCTGCAACTCGTCAGCGGCTTTGCCCGTGCGAACCTCCATGAGGACCTCTGCATTGCCGGCTTCTGCTTGGACGAGGGCTTTGAGTTTGGCCTCGGCTTGCTTGATGATGGTTTCCGGCCCAAGCCCGGCACCGGCGCTGGCGGCCCAGTGGGAAAGTCGCCCAGAGTCCAATACGTGCACGGCTAGGACAGGAACACCCGAAAATTGCGCGGCATGAATGGCATGGCGAAGAACGAAATTTGAGGCGGCTGAAAAGTCGATTCCTGCGATGATGGGATTGGTTTGGTGAATCATGGGCTTGATGGGTGCAGGTTGGGTTGGGTCTTGGCGCTGGAATTTCTATGCCTGACGGTGGCGCTCCAAGTGAACTGCGACGCACTCGGTGTTTGGTAAGATGTGTTTTTCGATCGAGATGCCAACGCTGGCGAGCGGGTGGTTTTTTAATAGATGCGAGGCGATGTCGGTGGCGAGGGTCTCAATGAGCCGGCGAGGGCGCTCTGCGGCGAGGGCTTCGATTTCCAGTGAGACGGCATGGTAGTCGATGGTGTTGGAAATTTCATCCGCGAGGGCGTCGAATTCTTGTGTTGGGATCAGTTTGAGGCTGACCAGCAGAGTTTGTGGGGTGGCGCGCTCGGCATCCGGCACTCCGATGTGACAGTTCACGCGGAGGCGTCGAATTTCAATGGTGTCTTGCATGAAAGGTGGGATTTTTAAGGAATCAAATTCCGTTCCAGAGCCTCGGCGAGGAGGACTTGGGTGGCTTGGTTGAGATCGAGTGCCAAGGCTGCGGTGGGGCTGAGCCAAAGGAATTCCTCGGCTTCGTCGTTGAGGGTGACTTCGCAGGAGTTGGCGCGGGCGACGTAATTGAGCAGGATGAAATGCTCTGGACGGATGAATTCTGATGAGTCGATGCAGTCTTGAACGAGCGCAAACTGGATGTCGGTGATGCTGAGTGCGGTTTCCTCGAGGATTTCCCGGCGGAGCGCGTCGGTTGAAGACTCACCGCGTTCGATTTTTCCGCCGGGAATTCCCCAGCGGTTCGACCATTTGTGGGTCCGGATCATCAGCACGCGTCCGTTGCCGTCGTGGATTAAGGCACCGACCGTTGCGATGGGGCGCGAGACGCCGCGGCGTCGGTCAAGCAGACTGCGCAAGACGCCGAGGTCTGGCACGGTGAGGTCCGGGCGGACGGAGGCGAGGATTTCCGCGTGGTTGTAGCCGGTGAGGACGGCGATGGAGGAAATTCCACCGTGGCGCGCGGTTTCGACATCATGCGTCATGTCGCCGACAAATGCCGTTTCTGCGGGGATGAGACCGTGGTCGGTGAGCAGCTGGTGGATGATCTCCCGCTTGTCGATGACGCCGGAATAGGTGGCCTCAAAGTGTTGGCCGAGGCTGAAATCCGCCATTTGGCGTTCGAAAGCGAGGGTGTCCATGGAGGTTAGGACAAAGGTGCGGATGCCGAGTGCGGAGCACCACTCGAGTTTTTCACGTGCGTGGGGAAGCACGGTGACGGGGGTGAGTGCGGCATCGAAGGCGGGGCGGAAATGGGCTTCGAGTTCGGCGAGGGGGATGTCGGGGAGGATTTCAGCGTAGAAATCCGGATATGGCAGGCGGAAACGGCGTCGGAAGCCTTCGCGATCGAGTGCCGCAACGCTGTATTTTGCGAGAACGGCGTTGGTGGCCTCGATGACCGGGCCGAGGTCGTCCACAAGGGTGCCGGACCAGTCGAAAATGAGATTGCGGAACATGATGAGCGGAAAATTGCTGGGATGAGGACGCGAGTGTGGCGAGGAGTCTCAGCCGAGGGTGAACTTCACGGAGCGGATGCGATTTTCCCCAAGTTGCTGGCGGATGCGGGAAAGGAGCATGGGTTTCATTTGCTCGAGTTGGAAGCGCAGGGCAGGTTGGGTCACACGGAGGACGAGATTTCCCCCCTTCACTGAAATAGGTTCTGTGTGGCGTGCGATGAAGTCGCCGGCGAGTTCCTTCCACGTTGCGCGGACTTCGTCCTCGTCCAAGCCGTCCTCGGCACCGGCGGCGCGTAAGATCGCTGAGATGAATTTTCCGGCGAGGTGGATTCCGGAGTTGAGATCCGTCGGTTCATCCGTGCCCCTCCATTCCCGGAGGATTTCCTCGCGGAATTTGCCGGGGCTGTGGGATTTTTTCATGATTTAGAGGCGCTTACTCGCCATCTTCCCCGATTGCCTCGACGGGGCAGCCTTCCATGGCCTCGCGGCACTGGGCGAGCTCATCGGGAGTTTCCGGCTGCTTGAAGACGTAGGAATAGCCCTCGTCCTCGGCCCGGGTGAAATTGTTCGGCGCGGTCTCGCGGCAGAGGTCACAGTCAATGCATTGGCTGTCCACGTAGAACTTGCCAGGCACGTTTTCAACATTCTTATCTTCGCGTTCAGCCATAATAAAGGGAATTACACCGCTTAGATGCCGTTTGCGAGCCTTCGATGCAACCCGATTTTTTGTGGAATTTCGGTTCTTGCTTTCGCACTGGTCAAGTTGGGTTCGCGGCTTTAAGAAGTTAAAAGTTGCCTGTCATGACACCTCAATCCAACTCATCCCCCGGGGGTAGATCCCTTCCGCCACGTCACCGACCGAACAAGAGTAGCCTTGCGAAAGACACCACGGAGGACAGTTTGTGGGCCTTTGATGATTTGGACTCGGGAGAGGCCCCAGCTCCTCAGGTGGAGCCTGCACAGCGGACGCTGCCGCCACCGCGAGAGCTTGAAAAACCGAGGCTTCAGCCGTTTGAGGGTGGGATTCAGCCGAAGGTCAAAGAGGGGCGGGAGGGGTTCCAAGTGAATGTGGGTAAGGCGCGTGCGGCAATTCAAAACGAGAAATTGGCGGCGGCGCAGACCAGGCCGGAAAGTACATTTGACGCGCTGGATGATTGGGAGGAGCCGGCAGCGCTTGCGACGCCTGTCGAGGCTCCGGTGGATCCGCTTGTTGCTGAGGAACCGGTTTCGTCCCCTAGCCTTGACCCGGAGCCCGCAGAGCTTTTGCCGGAACTTTCACCCACGGCACCTAGCCAAGTGGCTTTGGCGAATGGGGAAAAAACCAGCGAGCCGGATGAATTTTCGGTGCAAACCCGCAAGGATGCGACCCCAGTCTCGCTGCGCCCGCGCATGGGGCTTTCCAAGCTCGAACGGGTGGGTCTGATCTCGCTGGTCGCCTTGCTGGTTTTTGGCGGGGGCGTAATTTTCTTTTCGGCAATCGGCGGGCTTCCCAGCAGCTCGGAATTTGCCCGGATTGTGAAATTTCCGGTTAAGGGAAAGCACCTCTCGGCGCTCTCGGCATCCACATTTTGGCGTGCTCCGATCACGACTGGGCCGCGACGCGATACGGTGCGCCGTGGCACGGAATTGTTGCCTGTCATCACGCTTTCAGTCCAGGGCGGACCTGCTGCCTTGCGCGTGTTTTTCCGGGATAGCGATGGCAAGGTTGTCGGCGATGCGGTGACTCTCGCGGTGGATTCCGACACCAGCTTGGAGCTTGGCGCAACGGCGGGTTTTGAGGAGGCTTGGATGTTCGATGCCTACAAAACGAGTGATGGTAAACCCTGGACCATTGAAGTTCTCGAGGCGCCATCGATCAATAGCCCGGGAACGGAATTCAAGCGTCTTTTTGAGATGAATGTCACGTCTGAGCGACGTTGAGCTTTTTTACTGTTATGTCGAATCCAGAAGTTACTCCATTGGTGCCGCGTGAAGGCTGGCATGTCATGCATTTGTTCTATCATGTCGATCACTCGCAATGGGCATTATACAGTGACGAAGAGCAACGCCAAGCGAAGACGCGCTTGACGGAACTGGTTCAAGAAATCCGTGCCACGCCGGACACTCATTTGCTGATCTTTTCGGTCGCGACTCCAAAGGCGGATCTTGGATTTATGCTGCTCACGCCTGATCTACAGGTGGCGAATCAATACGAAAAGCAGCTCAGTTTATCACTTGGACCGGAGATTCTCAGTCCGACTTATTCCTATCTTTCCCAGACCGAAGGCTCGGAATACACCACGACGCGCGAGCAATATGCGGCGGAAACTTTGGTCCAGGAAAAAGGTTTGGTGGAAGGCTCCGCAGAGTTCGAGGCCGGCATCAAGGAGTTCGACGAACGGATGGCGCATTACCTCAAGCATCGGCTCTATCCAGTGCTTCCAGACTGGCCGGTGATTTGTTTTTATCCGATGTCGAAGCGGCGCAGCGGTGCGGACAACTGGTATTCGCTAGACTTCGAAACCCGTCGCAAGTTGATGGCTGGACACGCGCGAGTGGGACGCACCTATTCGGGAAGAATTCTTCAACTTATCACGGGTTCCACAGGCTTGGATGAGTTCGAGTGGGGAGTGACTCTGCTCGCGAAAGATACCATTGATGTGAAGGCGATCGTTCATGAAATGCGCTTTGATGAAGTCACCGCGCGGTATGGCGAGTTTGGTGACTTTTACATTGGCATGCAGCTTCCGCTCGATGTCCTGTTCCGCAGAATTTGCCTTTAAGAATTCGATTGAATAAGGTGAAAATTCCGCTGAAATGAACGGCATTCATTGGCAGAAAATATGAAAACATCATCATCATCACTCGGTCGCTTGCCTTGGCTTGTCGGCTTTACGATTCTTGCACTTGGTGCAGGCACGGCATGGTCGGCGACGTCGATTCAATCGTTCTCAGCTGCGACGAATGATCGATTTGCGAATGATCCAAGTTTTGTGGGAGCGGCCTATGACTTTTCCGGTGTGGGAAGGGATGCCTTGGGGCATTGGGCGGTGATGCTCAGTCCGACGGTTTTTCTCAGCGCTCATCACCACCAACCTGTTGGATCGTTGATTTTTTATCCCGGCAATGACCCGGCGGCGACGCCTGAGACGGTGATGATTGATGAGGGCCAAAGGATTGGCGGGACGGATCTTTACATTGGTCGATTGGATAGCCCAGTCAGTGCGGCGATTAAAACTTATAGCTTCGTCACCATTCCTCCCGGGAGCATCAATACTCTATCGAATGCTTATGTTTTCATGAATGGCATTTCCCCGACCACCGCGGGTTATGGAAGTGGCAGCCCAGACGTGACCGACCAAACGGTGGGGACGAACCTAATTGAAGGCTTTCAATCCGGACTGACAGTTGGGTCTGCCGTCGGTGATGCGATTTTCACGATTCGGAATCTTGCGGGAGATGGCATCTATGGTTACGGCGTGACAACTCATGAAGCCCAGCTGGCTGTTGGTGACTCTGGAAGCCCTCTGTTCGCTCTATCAGGGGGTAATCTGGTGGTGGCTGGCATTTCGTGGGCGGTCGGGACTTTGAATCTTGCGATCGGTCCACGAGAATTCAGTGCATATACCTACACTGGAAGTTATACAGGTGCGATTGAGGACTACATCGAAGTGGCTGCCGTTCCTGAGCCGTCATCTCTGCTTTTGATCTCGGCAAGCGCGATGTTGCTTGGTTTGAGAAGGCGGAAATAGAGCCGGCAAGCGGGTTTCGGCAGATGGTGAAAATTTGCTAGTTTGCCTCTGGAAATCTATCCAGCACGCGTTTGATGCCCCATGCTGCGTGTTCTGCAACCAGTGGATCCGGATCCGCGCTCGCTCGGCGGAGGGCTGGCAAATCTTCTGCGGTGCCAGTGTTGCCAAGCGCCACACAGACGTTTCTCAGGAACCTGGCGCGCTTGATTCGTTTGATCGGAGATTTTGCGAAGAGCGCTCGAAACCCGTCGTCGTCAAGCTCTAGAAAATCACGCAATTGCTGTTTGAAAATCTGTTCTCTGGCAAGGAACGAAATTTCTCGGGACTCCTGCGCGAAACGGTTCCACGGACAGGCGTCCAAGCAATCATCGCAGCCATAAATTCGATCTCCCATCGCAATTCGGAACTCCTCGGGAATTGAGCCTTTATGTTCAATGGTGAGGTAGGAGATGCAGCGGCGCGCGTCCAAGCGCCTAGGAGCGGTGATCGCTTGGGTGGGACAGGCGGTGATGCAGGCGGTGCATTTGCCGCAATGATCGCCAAATGCGGAATCCGCTGGTAGATCCAGCGTGGTCAAAAGTTCGGCCAGAAAGAACCATGTGCCTAGCTTCCTGTGAATCTGAACGGTGGATTTACCATTCCAACCCAGCCCGGAATCGCTCGCGAAATCCCGCTCAAGCACCGGGCCTGTGTCCACATAAAATCGCTGAGTCCCCCCAAGGGTTTGGAGTTTGGCATCAAACTCACGCAGACGCTTTTCGATCAAATCATGGTAATCTTCATTCCACGCATAACGTGCAATCCGATA
>JBILPN010000159.1:0-7339 GCA_044373865.1 Luteolibacter sp.
CGCCCGAATGAAGAATTACCCCGGAAACTGGCCCCAACGAAGAAGATGGCTGCATCCGAACTTTCACCAGCACATTGGAAAGTAAACCGCCAGTCGGCTCCAAACTCAAGTTGCCAACATAGCTCACACCATCGAGGCTGATTTCAAACCCTGAAGATGCTTCCACCGCAAGATTTCCTTCCAGACTGGAAGCTGAAATTGTGTAGCTTTTTTCAATCCCGGCTTGGTCCTGTTCCGCGATGAAACCACTCAAGCTAGCGTTCGACAGGGTCACTTGAGGAAGTGTCGAAATCACGGCACCGGAAACTCCCAGATTCTGCGGAATCGCCCCACCTCCAGCATGCACAACCAATCCGCTAACAGGACCCACCGCCGCACCGGCTCGGATCCGCACATGCACGGAAATACCGGAAATCACTCCCCCCATTGGAAACAATGTCAACTCAGACACGAAGTTTTCCCGGTCCATGCTAAGTTCATAATCTGCTGGCGCACTCACCCGAATCTCGCCTGTCAGATTGCTGCCAGAAACGCTGTAGGTCAGGCTCGTTCCCGCCACCCCTTCGAACGCTGAAAATCCGCTGAGATTTGAAATCGAGACGCTCAAACTCGGAGACGCCGCAGGCACGACCGTGAACGGAGCCGCGCTCGTATCCGTTCCGCCACTGCCAGTCACAGTGATGTCTCCAGTGGCAGCTCCCGGCGGCACGAGAACTTGAAGCTGAGAATCACTTTTTGTCACAATCTGTGCCGTCACCCCATTGAATGCCACCACTGGATTGCTGCCGAAATGATAGCCTGAGATCGTCACCGCCGTCCCCTCCGCGCCGGAAGATGGGTTGTATGAGGTGATGACCGTTGGATTGTTAGGACCAAGTCCGGTATCCACGACATTTTTCAGATAGGTCGCAAGCGGCGGATTCAGCGCAGTGAAAAAGTCAAATCCCGTCACATCCTCCAGTTCCTCCACCGACGTGATGTAGCTTTGCCAGGTTCCCAAGCCGGAACTCACATTGGGCGTCAGAATTGCGATGGTCCGGCAAGTTTCATTGATCCGACTCACCGCGTTCCCTGCGCCGCCGGGAACTTTCATCGCGACCTTCCACACGGATCCTGGAACTTGCATGCCATTGGAAATCGTCGCCCCGGTGAATTCCGACGGCCCGGAAATGATCAAAATTTCACTGCCGTCCGCCGCCATGCTTCGGCAATAGCTCTCAAAGTTTGCCCACAAACCTTGATTGTTCATCGACGCTTGCGGGATGATGTTGCTCATCCGGAAGGTGAATTCATTGTCCGTCACCGAAGCCGTGCGATCCGCCGACGGGCACATGTGGCCACGATCCCAGCCGGTGCCGAACGAGGAAGTCCCGATTTTCAAGTAGCCGGCCGGGAGCGCCGTTTCGATCGACCAAGCATCCGTCCGTCCACTCGATCCACTGTCCTCGCTGCTGTAACTCCAGCTCACCCAGTTCGCCTGATGCGTGTCGTCATTGTAGGACAAGGCATACTGAGCCCGCGAAATCAGGAAATCGGTGCGCGCCGCGCTGTTGGTGCTGGCTGCCGTCGGATTGCCGAGGGACATCTGGTATTCCACCCCTATTTTCGCGAGGGCATCTACCGATAAGATCAAACACGCGAGCAGGCAAAGCCAGACAGACACCACGCCGTTCGCATCTGGGACCCATCGCCTGCTCAGCGATTTTTTGAAGCTCAGACAGGAAATCAACGCAGCACGCCGATTGACGGAGGAGGATCTCATGACATCCATTGGGTTTAATAGCCAGATTCACACGCGCACTTACCGATCAGGATAAGAACTCTCATTGGTAAGGTTTTCACCTACCAACCAACGCCGTGATTCAAGGACAAAAAAAACCTTGGAAAGTCAATCAAACTCAATCGCCCGCAAGAACCGCACGACGAAATTCCGAATCCGCGCCTACCAGGCCCCATGCAGGCCATCGGCAGCATCACCCCATTTCGCGCCACAAAAAAACCAATCCGCCAAGCAGCAACCCTCACAAGTAGAGCACTGAATTGACGAATTGGTTCGTTGTGGGACCGAAGTCCCGGTTTCTCCCCCCGGAGAACACAAACTTCATCGCATGGCCCGTGCCAATTTTTCAACTCGTCTGACGATCCTCGCACGAATCAGGCATTTTCGTGCACGAATCGTTACATCCGCGATTTACGCTAGCCAATCACGCACAAAAACCCTGCAAGTTTTTCAAAATATTCGCAAATTTTGCAATTTTTGCAAATGACCGCGCGATCTTCCGGTCACCGTCGCTCCGTCCACACCGCGCAGGAATACCTCGCGATTAAGGGGGCTAAAGTTGCATCTGGAATGTCGAAATCAAGTTCTCGTGACGAAGACGCCAAACCATCGGCCAGGCGCTGAGCACGGAGTCGCGACACCGAATCCGCGCACCCAGCGGCCACCGAGCCTTGATGCAGAAGCCCAGACTTGGTCCGGCGCTGACCCGCGCCGGCGATTTTCGCGCCGCCGTCTCCGATCAGATCATGGCCCACCGGATTGCTGAAACAAAGCGCGTCACCGTTGGCCGCCTCGCCGCCACTCAAGCACGTCGCCAAGCCCTCCGCCGCCAAAGCAAGACCGAGCGCCTCATGAATGACGCCGTAGCTCAGCGCACCGCGCGCCCGTGCCAGCGGCTCGGTGTGCGGAAAAATCACACTGTAAGTCCAATCCGCCCGATGATCCACCGCGCCCCCACCGGTCCATCGGCGAACCCAATTGACCCCGGAAATACTGGCTCGCGCGGTCTGAATTTCCCCAAAATACCCGACACTCGCCCAGTCGCCAGCCCACGGATAGACGCGCAGCAGCGGAATTTCCGCATGCTTCAGCAGCCACTCGTCCACCGCCATCGCCTCCGGACCGGCGCGCGGCACCGGGTCCATCCACCAACCGATTTCTCGCATTCCTGACATCGGCCGCCCATCTTTGGGAAATTTTCAAAAACAGGAAATCCAAAATTTCCGGGTCTTGCATTCCGCGCGCCACTCGCCACCTTGCGCGCATGTCCATCGCGCCGAAGCCTACCAGCGCCCTTCTCATCGTCGGTCACGGTTCCACTGAGAACCCTGACTCCTCCACTCCGTATTTTGACCACGCCGACGAGATCCGCAAACGCGGGCTCTTCGCGGAAGTGCATTGTTGCTTCTGGAAAGAAGAGCCATCCCTCCGCGAGGCATTCTACCTCATCGACTCCGACGAGGTTTACGTGGTTCCCGACTTCATCAGCGAAGGATATTTTACCCAAGACGTCATTCCGCGCGAGTTGCAACTGCAGGGAGCCACCACCGAGGTCCGCGGGAAAACCTTCCACTATTGCCTGCCGGTCGGCATTCACCGCTCGATGACCGACTTGATTCTCAAGCGCGCCAAGGAAGTCGCTCCGGGCGTCGATCCCGCGCTCACCACTCTGATCATCACCGGCCACGGCACCGGCCTCAATCAGAACTCAACCAAGGCCATCCGCGACCAAGCCGATCTCATCGCCGCATCCGGGGCTGGCTATGCGGCGGTTCTCGACGCCTACATGGAAGAACAACCTTTCATCGCCGAGTGGGATAAAATGTCGGATACGCCCAATGTCGTGGTGGTGCCATTTTTCATCTCGGACGGGCTCCACTCATTCCAAGACATCCCGGTGCTGCTCGGCATCGAAAACGAGGTGGGAGCCGCTGCCAGCCAACGCGAAATTTTCCGCCAAAACCCGCATCACTTGCGTGACAAAACCTTGTTTTACAGCTCAGCCATTGGCACCGAGCGGATGTTAGCGGACGTCATTCTGGACCAAGTCGCCGACTTCGACCTCGCGCACAAGCCAGCCTGAGCGCGCGCCTCACTTCCACAAACTTCCCTGCAAATCAACATGTCTGTTGCCACTGAACTACGAAATTTATTGCGCTCCGGAATCCACCGGATCGGCCAATTGGAGCTGCACGTGGACCTCTACGGCTACCCTTACGCCATTTGCCACGAGTTGGATTCTGAGCTTTCCACCGAGCCAGCCTTCGGCGGCCTCACCCATCATGAAGGGCCAGATGCCGCCCGCGACATCTCGACGTATGCCGAGGACGGGACCTATCGCTTCACCAAAGGGCAGGTGAATCTCAAGCGCGGCTGGGTCATGACGCTGGAAAATGAGGAGGACCTCCGCCTCGCGCTCGACCAATTTTACCCTGCGTGCGTCGGTTTGTTTCTAGCCCAGCGCGGCGGCCACTTGGAAATCGAGACCCTCCGTGATAAGCTCAACCGGCAGACCGGCATGTATCGCTTCGCCCGCTCGATCAGCGACGCTGGCGCACAAAAACTCGTGCAGGAAGTGTGTGGCCCGGCCCATCAATGCGCGAAGAAAATCTTGTGGAAAATCGATCCTGACACCCCTCTAGACGACAGCGAGGCCAGTCGTTTCAATGGGATTCCCAGCGCACTCCCCGAGACGGAGGCGATTCCGCTGCTGTGCCGCGAGGCATGCAATCACTTCGTCGCCGAGTGCCGAAAAGCCGCCAAGGCGGAATTCGAAGCAAAACAGGCTGCGGGAAATTAAGGGAAAAGCTGCCGGTCGCACTGCAATTCCTCTGGCATTTCGAGGTTCTTTCTAAAAGACTGCAAGTGGCTCACGCGTGAATCCTCGCGCGGCCGAAACCCGAAATTGAAACCTATGCAAATCCACAAGTTACTCCTCACCGCACTCGCCAGCCTCTCCCTCATGCCTGCCATGGCCGCGGAACCGGCAAGCGCCGACGGCTTCACCCCGCTCTTCGACTCGAAGACTCTCACGGGTTGGAAAAACCCTTACTCTTGGGGGAAATCTGATGTGGTAAACGGCGAAATTCACCTAACCGCAGACAAAAAGTTTTTCCTCGTCACCGAGAAGACCTACTCGAACTTCGTGTTTGAAGGAGAAGTGTTGCTCCCGCCCGGCACGGCAAACAGTGGCTTCATGTTCCGCGCTCATGCCGCGCCAAACAAGGTTTTCGGCTACCAGTGCGAAGTCGATGGCGACCCGAAACGCCGCTGGTCCGGCGGGCTCTACGATGAGGGCCGCCGCATGTGGTTCGCCAGTCCGATCAAGGGCGACGCCGCCAGCGAGGCCGCTTTCAAGGCCCGCGCCGGCGACACCTTCAAGCGCGATGAATGGAACAGCTACCGCATCACTTGCATGGGTCACAAAATCAAAATCGAAGTCAACGGCGTGGTCACCACGGAGATCGAGGACGACGTGGACGCAAGCGGCGTCATCGGCATCCAGCACCACGGCGAAAAAGGCCAAACCTACAAGTTCCGCAATCTGCGCATCAAGGAACTGAAGTAATCCCACCATCACCCGGGAATCCCTCGCCCCCAAGGCGGCGAGGGATTGGCCCAACTCACTCTCCGCCATTCCGAAAATTTCTCATCCGGGCAGGATACAGCTTGGACGAGCCACCAAGTTTGTTCATCGTCCGCCCAGCCATGCATTTTCCCGGCATCTACACCGCTCTCATCACTCCGTTTGACAACGGAGACATCGACGTCCCCGCATTTCAATCCCTCATCGAACGGCAAATCGCTGCCGGGGTGGATGGCATCGTCCCCGTTGGAACCACCGGCGAGTCGCCGACACTCGATACGGACGAACACATCGAGGTGATCCGCCTCGCGGTGGAATTCGCCGCCGGGCGCTGCGCGGTAATCGCCGGCACTGGCGCAAATGCCACGGCGGAAGCCATCGAACTCACGGAAGCCGCAGAAAAACTTGGTGCCACGGGCTCTCTCCAAGTTTGCCCTTATTACAACAAGCCCTCGCAAGAAGGTCTGTTTCTCCACTTCCGCGCTATCGCGGAATCGACGAACCTGCCGATCATGCTCTACAGCGTTCCGGGTCGATCATCGATCGAGATCGCTCCGGAAACCGCCGCCCGCCTCGCAGCGGAATGCCCAAACATCACAGCCATCAAGGAGGCTGGTGGCTCAGTGGACCGGATCAACCAACTCGTCCAAGCGCTCCCAGCAGATTTTGGCATCCTTTGCGGCGATGACCCGCTGACGCTCCCTTTCGTTTCCTGCGGTGCAACGGGCTTGGTCTCGGTGGCTTCAAATCTGATCCCGGAAATCATGGTGAAGCTGGTCAGCGCCTGCCTTTCCGGGAATTTCCCCGAAGCGCTCGCCCTCCAAAAGCAATATTACCCACTCATGCGCGGGTTGATGTCGCTGGACGTCAATCCTGTCCCGATCAAGACGGCTGTCGCCTTGCAAGGCCATTGCACGCCGGAACTCCGCCTGCCGCTCGCCCCCATGAGTGACTCGGCGACCGCCTCGCTCACCAGCCTGCTTCAGTCTTTTCATTTGCTCAAATAAGTTCAATTCCCTTCAATTTTACGTTCACTCCCATGCCATCACCTAAACTTTTCAGCCCCGGTCCTGTCGATGTCTCCAAGGAAACTTTTGCGGCAATGTCGCAAACCATGATCGGCCACCGCGGCAAGGATTTTGAGGAACTCTACGCCTCACTCCAGCCCGGCCTCCAGGAAATCTTCGGCACGCAGCGCCCGGTCTTCCTCTCCACCTCATCTGCTTGGGGTGTCATGGAAGGCGCGCTCCGCAATCTCGCACGCAAGAAGGTCCTTTGCCTTTGCTGCGGCGCATTCTCCGACAAATGGCTGGATGTGGCCAAGAAATGTGGCTTCGAGGCAGACTCGGTGCAAGTCGCTTGGGGCGAGGCCATCGACCCGGAAGCCGTCCGGGCAAAACTTGCCGAAGGCGGCTTCGATACGGTCACTTTCATCCACTCGGAAACTTCCACCGGCGTCCTGAACGACCTGGCTGGCATTTCCGCCGTCGTGAAGTCATTCCCAGACACGATGCTGATCGTGGACACGGTTTCCTCGCTCTCGACGATCCCTGTGGACATGGACGCAAATCAAATCGACGTGATGCTCGCCGGAGTCCAAAAAGCACTCGCACTGCCTCCCGGGCTTGCGGTGTTTGCGGTCTCGGATGCCGCCATGGAGCGCGCCAAGGGCACGCCCAACCGTGGGTATTACTTTGATTTTGTAGAATTTGCAAAAAATGCAGCGGTCAACAATACGCCGTCCACCCCGGCGATTTCTCTGCTCTACGGTCTCCAGTTCATCCTCCAAGGCATCGCCGCCGAGGGCTTCGCCGCTCGCCAAGCGCGCCATGCCACCACCAACGCGATGATCGCCGCTTGGGGAGCCAAGCACGGTTTCCAACTCTTCGCCCCAGAAGGCCGCCGCTCATTCGCGCTGACCTGCTTTGCCACCCCGGATGGCTTCGACCTCTCGGGCTTCATCAAAAACCTGA
>JBILPN010000160.1:0-7338 GCA_044373865.1 Luteolibacter sp.
CAACCCAAAGGCAGAATCCTCTTCTCCTCGGCGGCGCGCTTGCCCATGCTGCCTGCCACTAAGTGCCACGCAGCTTCACAAAACCCGACTTTTCATGAACCCGCTCGCTGCCGACGCGCCGCTCCAGTTGCTGCCCGAGGGCGCGGCTTTTCTAACTGCATCCTCGACCCTGATCGTCGCCGATCTGCACCTAGGAAAATCCGCCACATTTCGCGCACGCGGCTTGCCAGTGCCGGAGGGCGACACCGCACGTGACCTCGCGCGCCTGTGCGCGCTTGCGGAAAAATACCGGGCCGCGCAGCTCGTCATCGCCGGGGATTTTTTCCACGCCGCTGCCGGCCTCACCCAGGAAGTGGAAGCAGCGCTCAGCGAATTTCTCCACGCCATCGGCATTCCCGTGACTCTGGTGGTTGGCAACCACGACTTGAAGTTGAAACAAATCCCCACCCCACTGCACAGCGTGCCAGCGCTGGATTTGGAGGAAAACTTTCGAGTCATCCACGATCCCGCAGATGCTGGTGGCGAGCAACTGCACCTTTGCGGGCATTGGCACCCGGTCGTAAAAATCCGCGATGGCAAGCGCTCGTCCTTGCGCTTCCCCTGCTTCCTCCTCCGCCACAACACGCTGGTTTTACCCGCTTTCGGGAGCTTTACCGGCGGTGCTGTGCTTACCCCGACAGCCGGCGACCGCGTCTTCGTAGCACTTCGGGAAACGCTGGTCGAGCTCCCGCACGCGCTCATTTCCTGATTCCAAGCCGATGAAATTCCCGCTTTGCCATTTCCGGCAATTGCCCTTAGCATCCGCCCCTTTCCCGCGAATCATGACCACTTCCGAACTCTACTCCCAGCATGTTCTCCCCACTTACGGGCGCTTTCCGCTCGCGCCCGTGCGCGGGGCCGGTTGCCGCTTGTGGGACGAAACCGGGAAAAGCTACATCGACTTCTGCATGGGCATCGCCGTTTGTTCGCTCGGCCATTGCCACCCGCGCTTGGTCGAGGCGATTCGCGAGCAATCCCAACAATTGATCCACGTCTCCAACCTCTATCAAATCCCCCAACAGGCAAAACTCGCCGAGGAAATCAACACCCACCACGTCCGCCTTCCCGGCAAATTGTTCTTTTCAAACTCTGGCGCGGAAGCGAACGACGGCTTGATCAAGTCCGCGCGCCGCTTCGGCCGCAAGCGCCCGCAAGCCGATGGCAGCGCCCGCCACGAAGTCCTCACCTTCTTGCAATCCTTCCACGGCCGCACGCTTGGAGCCATGTCCGCCACCGGCCAAACGAAAATTCAAGATGGCTTCGAGCCGCTGCTGCCCGGATTCCGCCACCTGCCCTTCAATGACATCGCCGCCTTGGAATCCGCGATCCGCCCGGAAACTGCCGCTATTCTGCTAGAGCCAATCCAAGGGGAAGGCGGCGTCAACCCCGCGACACCGGAGTTTCTACGCGCCGTGGCGGCGCTTTGTAAAAAGCACGATCTCCTCCTCCTCCTTGACGAAGTGCAGGCCGGCTTCGGCCGCTGCGGCGACGCGATGGCCTGGCGCATGATCGCACCAGAAGTCCAAGCCGACGGCATCTCATGGGCCAAGGGAATGGGCGGCGGCGTCCCAATCGGCGCATTTTGGCTCAGCGACCGCGCCGTGGATGAAGACGGCACCGCGCTTTCCTCCCTGCTAGGCCCCGGCTCGCACGGCTCAACCTACGGTGGCAATCCCCTCGCCTGCGCCGCATCACTCGCCGTCCTCAAGGAAATCCGCGAGAAGGAACTCGCCGTCAACGCCATCCTCCAAGAAGTCCGCATCCGGCAAACCGTGATGGCATGGCAACTTCCCGTCATCACGGAAATCCGCGGCCAGGGACTATTGTTAGGCATTGGCCTTGATCCCTCATGCATCTCTGTCCCGGCCGGCTCCACGCCCGCTTTGCACGTGGTGAACGCATTGATCGAGAAAGGCCTTCTGCTCGTTCCCGCCGGCCCTAACACCATCCGCCTGCTTCCTCCGCTCAATGTCACCGACGCGGAAATCGACGAAGCCCTAACCATTCTCCACGGAGTTCTCACCAGCTTGAATTGATCCATTTCACATGAAAAATCTCCTCTCCATCCAGCAGCTAAGCGCCAAGGAAATCGAGCGCCTGCTAGAATCCGCCGCGCATTTGAAACTGCAGCGCGGCCGCGAAGGCCAGCCGCTGGCTGGACAAACTTGGGCGCTCATTTTCACGAAATCCTCCACTCGCACCCGGGTTTCCTTCGAGGTCGGCATTCGCGAGCTCGGTGGTTTCCCAATGTTTCTGTCGAAGAATGACATCCAGCTCGGCCGGGGCGAACCGATCAAGGACACAGCCCGCGTTCTCGGGCGCATGGTGCACGGCGCGATCATCCGCACCTTTGCCCAACAGGACCTCATCGACTTTTCCGAGTATTCCAAGATCCCGACGATCAACGCACTGACCGACGACGAACACCCCTGCCAAATCCTAGCAGACCTGCTGACCCTTCAGGAAAGAATCGGCGGTTGGGAAGGCAAGAAAGTTGCGTTCATTGGCGATGGGTTTTCCAACATGACCATCTCATGGATGTGGGCGGCCAAGCGCCTTGGCTTCTCGCTTTGCGTCGCGACGCCCGCCTCGTGCCAGCCACCAGCCGAGTTTCTAGCAGCGCTGGATGCGCCTAACGTCACCATCACCCACCAAGCCGCCGTCGCCGCGCAGGGTGCGGACGTCATCAACACCGACGTTTGGCTGTCGATGGGACAGGAGGATCAGAAGGAAAAAGAATTGGAGTTTTCCGGTTTCCAAGTGAATGCCGAGCTGCTGGCAAACGCCGCGCCCGGCCACATCGTCCTGCATTGCCTGCCTGCATACCGGGGCAAGGAAATCAGCGAAGAGGTGCTTGAGCTGCATGCCGACGTGATTTTCCAGCAAGCGGAAAACCGCCTGCACGCGCAAAAAGCGGTGCTGGTTGCGCTCGCCCGGCGCTGAGGAAAATTTTCCGCTGGCGGACCCACTTGCTGTTTCCTTTTCCCGCGAAAAGGAGTTTCATGCGGCGAAATGTCGGAACAAGCAGGATCGGAAAAGCGCTGGGCGCGCGGGCAGCGGTGGGTCAGTGACAGCGAGCCCGAACTGGGCCTCGGAGTCGTCACGCAGCATGCCGACGGCCGGGTGGACATGCTGTTCCGCGCCGCAAATGAAAAACGCTGCTACGCCACCGACTCCGCACCTCTCCGCCGCGTGAAATTCCTCGCAGGCGACCGCATCAAGCTGAAATCCGGAGAGGAACACGCGGTCACCGGCGTGCGCGAGGATGAAGGCCTGCTCACCTATCAAACTGACCAAGGCGAAATGCCGGAAAGAGAACTTTCCGACTCCATCAGCTTCAGCAAACCCCAAGACCGCTTGTTCGGCGGCAAGCTGGATGACCCCGGGGACTTCGACCTGCGCGGCGAGGCGCTGCTGCGCCGCGCCGCCATGCGCCGCTCACCCGTGCGCGGCTTGGCAGGAGCGCGCATGGACTTGATTCCCCACCAACTCTTCATCGCGGATGAAGTGGCGAACCGGCCGCATCCGCGAGTTTTGTTAGCCGATCAGGTTGGGCTTGGGAAAACCATCGAAGCCTGCCTCATCCTGCACCGCCTCATCCTAACGGGTCGCGCGCAACGCGTCTTGATCCTCGTTCCGGAGCCACTTGTGCATCAATGGTTCGTCGAGCTGCTGCGGCGTTTCCAACTGTCATTCAGTCTGTTTGACGAGGGCCGCTGCGAGGCGATCGAGTATGGCGACCCAGAGGGAAATCCGTTCATCGACAGCCAATGGGTCCTCGCCGCTGTGGATTTCCTAGCAGACAATCCACAGCGGGCCGCGCAGGCGCTGGAGGCCGGCTGGGATGTGTTAGTGGTGGATGAGGCGCACCATCTTGAGTGGTCTGCGGAAGCTCCGGGTGCCGCATACGAGGTGGTGCGCCAGCTAGCGGAGGCAACCGAGAGCCTGCTTTTGCTCACCGCCACCCCGCAACAACTCGGGCCGGAAGGGCATTTCGCACGACTGAAACTGCTCGACCCGGCGCGCTACACCGACCTCGCGCGCTATCGGGCAGAAACCCAACATTACGAGGAAGTGGCAGACGCGCTGGCCGCCTTGGCCGCCGGCGAGGCTCCGGATGCACGCTTGGAAAGCATCGTCTCCGGGCGAGAGCGGCTGCTGCGCCGCGTCGCGGATCTCAAGGCCGGCCAGCAAGACGCACGCGGGCACCTGATGCGCGACTTGCTAGATGGCTTCGGCGTGGGCCGCGTGATGTTCCGCAACACGCGTGAAAAGTTAGGTGGCTTCCCCAGCCGCGTGCCACACTTCTATCCGACGAATCACAAGCTGGATTGCCTGATCCAACTTTTGGCGGAATTGAGCGACGAGAAAGTGCTCATCATCGCCCACACGCGCGAGCTGGCGGAGGATCTGCTGCGCAGCTTGAACGAGGCAACGGGGGTGAAGGCGGTCTTGTTTCACGAGGATTTGAGCTTGTTGCAGCGCGACCGCAATGCCGCCTTCTTCGCAGAGGAGGACGGCGCGCGCGTCCTCGTCTGCTCCGAGATCGGCAGCGAAGGCCGGAACTTTCAATTTGCACGACACCTCGTGCTTTACGATCTGCCCGAAGATGTGGATTTGCTGGAGCAGCGGATTGGCAGACTCGACCGGATTGGCCAAAAAGGAACCATTCATCTGCATGTCCCCTACGCCCCGGGAGGCGCGGAAGAGGTGCGAATGCGTTGGCTAGAAGATGGGCTGGATGCCTTCCGCGCCAGTCCGGCAGGGGCGGCGGAGATCCAACGCGAGCTCGCACTCGACTTGGACGAGGCGATGGATGATCCCACCCATTTAGCAAATCTAATCGCAAAGACGCAGGCATGCCGGAAGCGCATCGCCGCGCGGCTCGCACGCGGGCAGGACCGCCTGCTAGAACATACCTCGCATCGCCCGGAGCAATCTGCCAGACTCGTCGCACAGATCCGCGAGTGGGATGAGGACGCGGGGTTTGAGGATTTCCTGATGCGGCTTTTCGAATTTTCCGGACTGCAGATTGAGGAGCTCGGGCCGAGACGATATTTCCTGCTTCCGGGAAATTTGAAGTCAGATGCCTTCCCGTCCCTGCCGCATGAGGGCATGACCGTGACGCTTGAGCGGCAGCGGGCGCTGGTGCGTGAACAAGAGGCTTTCCTAACATGGGATCACCCGATGGTCCGCGCCGCACTTGATCTGCTGCTGGGTTCTGAGGCTGGCAATGCGAGCTTCGGAGTGTGGGAGGTGCCGGGCGAAAAGGTGATTTTGCTAGAAGCATGGCTGGTGGTGGAGTGCGTGGCTCCCGCACACCACCATGTGGAGCGGTTTCTGCCGCAGACACCGATCCGCATCCTGGTGGACCACAAGGGCACGGAGCATGGCGACGACCAAAAATTTTCAAAGATGCCTCTGCGCAAGGGGGATCCGGCCGGACTGCTGCGGAATGAGAAGGTCAAGCGCAGCATTCTCCCCATGCTGCTAGAAAAGGTCAATGCCCTTGGAGCGGCTAGAAGCGAGGCCGTGATTCGCGCGGCCTTGGCTGCGATGCACGGTGAGATGGGCGCGGAGATCGCCCGGCTTCGCGACTTGGCCGAGGTGAATGACCACATTCGCCCGGAGGAGCTAAGCCGCTTGGAGGCGCATGAGGCGGAGTTAGCCGCAGTGATTGAAAATTCGCGGGTCCGCTTGGATGCCGTCCGTCTCATTTGGAAAGCACCGGCCACCTAACGGACGTCGATACAGCAGACGATAACGCATCAAAGGAACCTAAAAAAAACTCCGTGTCGCTTCGTGAGGTGAAGCGGCACGGAGTGAGAAAACAGCCCGGGTGTGAGACTCCGGCAGAAGGCCTTACTTCGCAGCGGAGAGCTCGGCGATTTTAGCGCGGGTGACGGGAGCTTTGACATCCTTCCACTGCGCACGGAATTTGGTGGCCTCCTCAACGGTGACGGCAGGGGCTTTGTTGCCAAACGAGCCGCGCACGTAGGTCATGACGCCGGCGAGTTGTTCATCGCTCAAGGCAGCGCCGAGCGGTGCCATCATGCCGAGATACTCTGCTCCTTCTTTTTGAATGCCATTGATGAGGATGAGGGCAAGCACGGATGGATTTCCAAGAGCGATCTTGGAATCCACGAGCGATGGGGCCATGAGCGTGGGACCGGCGGCGACGCCTTTGGCATCCATGCCGTGGCAAGCTGCGCACATCATGTAGGAAGTTTTCCCAATTTCCATCAGTTTGGCCGTGGCCGCCTCATCAGCGGATGCAGGATTGACGAAGGTGGTGGCGGCGAGGGCAAGAGGGAGTAGCAGTTTGTGCATGGGATAAATGGTTTGCTTCGCAGCTACTTTAAGCACCGAGAAATTCTTTCGCAACCTCGGGATTTTCAGGAATGAAATGAATTTCCCGCGCGAGATCGGGCTTGCGGGTGGCGCGCTGGCAGGGCATTCCCCAGAAGATGAAATTTTCCGCAGTGCTTTTTGATTTTGACGGCGTGTTGGTGGACACCGAGTGGGCAATCTATCAGGCATGGTTGCGGACCTTTACCCAGCACGGTCACGACCTGCCGCTGGATGTTTACACGCGCTGCATCGGCTCCGACTTTGCCACTTGGTCGCCGAAAACCCACTTGGAAGAGTTGTCAGGTTTGGATTTTGATTGGCATGACCTCGACGCCAAGCGGCAAGACGAGATTTTGCGGGACTTGAGTGGCGAGGGGCCGATGCTTGGGGTTCTGGAAACACTGAAGCACCTGACACACAAAGAGATCCGGCGGGCGGTGGTTTCCAGTTCCTCGCATCATTGGGTGGACACATGGTTGGAGAAATTGGCATTTGCCAGTGCGTTTGAGACGGTCGTCTGCCGGGGCGACGCCGCGCGCATCAAGCCTGCGCCAGACTTGTATCTGGAGGCCGCGCGGCGTTTTGAAATCGCTCCCGCCGAGTGCTTGGTCATCGAGGACTCCTTGAACGGCGTGCTCGCCGCCAAAGCCGCGGGCATGCCAGTCTGGGTGGTGCCGAACCGGGTGACGGCCGGACTGGACTTTTCTGCCGCAGATCGAGTTTTCTCCTCCTTGGCTGAGGTCCAATCCGCGCTTCAGTAGCCCGCCGGGTGGCGCATCACGTGACCGATCGATTGCCGGGTTTCCGGCTTCCAGCGTGGTCCGCCCGAGTGCCCGCGCGGGCCGCCAGTGTCGAGCCGCAGTCCGGCGATCGTCATGAAAACGTGGCCTTTGCGAATGTAGATGGTGATCCATTTTCCCTCTCCCTTTTTCCCGTAGCTGAAGTAAC